>CAZWWW010000016.1:0-15534 GCA_964637715.1 uncultured Phycisphaeraceae bacterium
ATACGTTCAACACGGCCCCGTGCGACGACGGCGACGCTTGTACCGAGGCCGACGTATGCGACGGTGGCGGAACCTGTGCGGGCACGACCAAGGATTGCTCCAGCGCGGCGGATGCGTGTAACGCCGGCGTGTGCAACACGACGACCGGTGCGTGCGAAGCGCAGCCCACCAATGAAGGCGGCACCTGCGACGATGGGGATCTGTGTACTGATACGGACGTCTGTACCGCTGGAACCTGCGGCGGTACGCCGGCGGATTGTACTTCGCTGGACGGCGTTTGCGTCGTCGGTGTGTGCAATGTAACGACCGGGGTGTGTGAAGCCGTGCCCGTAGCCGACGCGACACCGTGTGACGATGGCGACCTCTGCACGACGAGTGATTCGTGTTCTTCCGGTGCATGTGTCGGTACGGCCACCGATTGTTCGTCGCTTGACGACGCGTGCAACGTCGGTACGTGCAACGCGACGACCGGCTTATGCGAGGCGATACCCGTCGCGGACGCTACGTCGTGCGACGATGGGGACCTCTGCACGACGGTCGATGTGTGCACCGCAGGTGTGTGCGGTGGTACGGCTATCGATTGCACGGGACTTGATACCCCATGTACTGTCGGCGTGTGCAACGCGACAAGCGGCGCGTGCGAAGCGCAGGCTACTAACGAAGGCGGAAGTTGTGACGATGGTGACTTCTGCACGACGGGCGATTCGTGTTCGTCCGGTGCATGTGTAGGTACGGCTACGGATTGTTCATCGCTGAGTGACGCATGCAACGTCGGCACCTGCAACGCCGCGAGCGGCGTGTGCGAAGCGATACCTGTGGCCGACTTGACGTCGTGCGACGATGGCGACATGTGTACGACGGGCGACGCCTGTTTGTCCGGTGTTTGCGGTGGTACGGCTACGGATTGTTCGTCGCTGGATGACGCGTGCAACGTCGGTACCTGCAACGCCACGAGCGGCGCGTGTGAAGCGATACCTGTGGCCGACTTAACGTCGTGTGACGATGGCGACATCTGTACAATGGGCGACGCCTGTTTGTCCGGTGTGTGCGGCGGTACGGCTGTCGATTGCACGGGACTTGATACCCCATGTACTGTCGGCGTGTGCAACGCGACAAGCGGCGCGTGCGAAGCGCAGGCTACTAACGAAGGCGGAAGTTGCGACGATGGTGACATCTGCACGACGGGCGACGCGTGCACGGGTGGTGTGTGCGGTGGTACGACTATTGACTGTTCGTCACTGGATGACGCGTGCAACGTCGGTACGTGCAACGCGACGAGTGGCGCGTGCGAAGCGCAGGCTGCGAACGAAGGGGCTGCTTGTGACGACAGCCTGTTCTGCACGGTCAGCGATAGTTGTGCATCGGGGTCGTGCGTGGGCGTTCCGCGGGATTGTTCGTTCCTGGATACGGAATGCGCGGTAGGTAGCTGCGACGAGGCTTCGATGAGTTGTATCGAGCTTCCGACCAACGACGGCGCCCCTTGCAGCGGCGGTACGGGCACCTGCGGTGGAGGCGTGTGCGTTCCGAATTAGAGCAAGCTCTCCTTTCGTGTAGCGGTCGAACCGCCGTTTCAACCGCGGAATCGACTCGATGCGGCGATGCACAAAGACTGATTACGCTGTAACGGGCGTTTCGTAAGAAATAACAAACCAAACCACACCTAGACCGCGCGGGTTGCACGACTCGCGCGGTCTTTCTCTTGCTTGAGCACGGTCTTCTTCTTACCTGCTCGACACCCCACCCCGTGGCTGAATTGCGACTGAATGGCGTGTCGCTCGACGTCAGCTACAACGGATTCTGTATCGTTCGATCGTCCGAGAACTTTCTTGTTGCGATCCGTTGCCTCAAACGCTATCGTGATAGTCGACCTTGCGGAGGAGGATTCTTAGTTCTTCACCGTACCCTGCTTCCCCTATGGTTGGCGAACGCCTTTAGGCGTTGTGTGCCGATAATGGGCGTCGTTGGGCCGGTTCGTGGGCAAAAAGGTTCAAAAGCAAAACGTGCCCGGGCGATGGGCGTTTCCCAGTGCCGAGCCCTGGTGAAGATGAGGGGCGGAGCTCATCGCGGCGAACGCGGCTGACGTTCTTGGGTGATTAAGCGTTGATATTCTCGAACAGGGGTTGGATTCCGCGTTGGCAACAGGCCTAGGATAGTGTTAGCGGGATGGTCCCGTAATCTCCCTCACAAACATTGGGGCAGGGCGTTTCGGCAGCGGCGCGAACAGCCGGGTGCCGAATGCATTGATCGGTGTGGTCATTGTCCGTAAGGACGAAAAAGTCCCGTACAAAGCGTGGGGCGACGTGTGCCGATAAGCGCCTTTGTTTTCGGGGTGAGGCCTTGACTATGACATCGGGCGGACTGAACTCGGACGTGATTTCCGCGGTTATTCCGGTTGTACCGTTTGCATTGTCGGGCGGTAAGCTGGATACTTTGCATGAGACTGGGCAAGCCGTATCGTTCGGCCTGAAGCACCGATCGCTGCGGCGGGGGCACGCTCGCGGACAAGGATGTCGGATCAGGAGGCTAGCCCTTAGCGAGGAGTTCATCGGATTGGAGGGGGAGAGCGTATGCTAGCCAGATTGTGTTCCGTGGGGGAGAGGGGTTTGCGCCGCGGTGTACCGAGGCACCGGGCGTTGTGTGTAGTACTTGCGGCGCTCGGAGCCATGCCGGCGATCGCTTCCGCGTTCGATCGCGATGAATGCCTGACGAATACGAGGCCCGTTGCGGACGCGGGGCCTAACCGGTCTGAAACCAGCGGCGCTACCATCGAGTTCGACGCGACCAACTCGTACGATCCGGACGGTCGCGATCTCAATTACATCATCTGGTATTTCGGCGACGGTCAGGTATCCCGTGGTGCCGTGGTCAGCCACACCTATCACCAGCCCGGTACCTATGTAGTGACACTAACTGTCACGGACGTGTGCCGTACACGTGGCACCGACCACGCGATCGTGACCATTACCGGCGACAGCACCGATCCCGGCGATCCGTGCGACGGCAACGTTCCGCCGACGGCGCACGTCAGCGGATCGCCCAGCGCCGTGCTTGGTGATGCAATCCTGTTTAACGGCAACACGTCCAGCGACAGCGACGGACAGATCGACAAGTTCGCGTGGGATTTTGGTGACGGATCGACCGCCGTTGGTTCCTTCGCAGGGCACAACTTCCTGCAGCCGGGAACCTTCACCGTAACCCTCACGGTAACGGATGATTGCGGGGCTACCGATACCGACGTGATGGTGGTTACGATCACCGAACCGGATCCCTGCGCCGGCAATGAAGCCCCAGTGGCCAACGCCGGTCTTGATCGGTCGGCGGAACCGGGTCGCACCCTTTGGTTCAGCGGTGCGAATTCAAGAGATGCGGATGGTTGGATCGCGGCCTACGAGTGGAACTTTGGTGACGGAAGCTCCACGAGTGGTCGCACGGTGCCCCATGTCTTTGCGGATCCGGGAACGTATGACGTCTCGTTGACCGTTACCGACAACTGCGGCGCGTCGGCGTCACAATCAGTAACGGTGTCCATCGTGGCAGCCGATCCCTGTGCGGGCAACCAAGCGCCCACGGCTAATGCCGGGTCAAACCGCATGGCCGATGTCGGCGCTACACTGACATTCGATGCGGGCGGTTCTTCGGACGACGGCACCATTACGTCGTTCCGTTGGACGTTTGGGGACGGCGCATCGGCCACGGGTCGTGCGGTAAGCCACGCCTTTGATGAGGCCGGGACGTATACGGTGACACTCACTGTCACTGATGATTGCGGTGCGTCAGCGTCGGCTTCGGTGGTAGCCACGGTGAGCGATCCGGACAACGGCGGTAGTGACGTCGTGAGCGCCGCGTTTGGGTTTACACCGCAGGCGCCGCGCGTGCAGGACATGGTCGCGTTTTCCGCGGACCAGGCGGCGGCGTTCGAGGGCGATTTCTATTTCCGTTGGGATTTCGGCGACGGTTCCTATCCGGGCTACGGCGGCGCACAGGTCACGCGCCCCTTTGCGGATCCGGGTTCCTACACCGTCACGCTTACGCTGATCGATAAGTTTAACTGGCAGATCGTGGCGACCGAATCGCGCACCGTTGTTGTTGGTGAGCGGTTGACGGTTACGGGGGCGTTGTCCGGTACGTTGGCCAACAACAACGGCATTGTCGTGGTGGGTGACAACGTGTGGGTATGCGGTTCGCCGAACAAAGTGGTGGTGGTGGATGCGTCGAACGCAGCCGAACCGCGTTTGATCGAAGCCCGGTCCGTCAACGGCGGTCCGAGCAGCGTTTGTGCGAACGATGCAGTGGTGGCAGTCGCCGCCACCTACGGCGGTGTATTGCTCTTTGATGCGACGGACGGCACAGCCATGACGCAGGTCGGTCACATTGATACTTATGCGGACGGCGGGTTCCGCGCGTTTGGTGTCGCCCTCGACGGTTCGCGGTTGTTGGTAACGGGAGAATGGGGTGGCCTGCGGGTCTTCGACGTGTCCAACCCATCAGCGCCGGTGAAGCTGAGCAGCAACGGCGACGTCGGTTTTTTGCGGCGGATTAAGGTGCATAATGGTCGGGCGTATGTGCTGGACGCCAGTCTGCCGGGCGTGCGTGTGTTTAGTCTGGCGAACGTGTCCAATCCGGTTGAAATCGGGCGTGTGCTGACCAACGATGAACCGCTGCGGTTTGATGTGGCTTCGACTAGTGAGGGCGTTCTTCTCGCCGTGGCTGAAGGAAGCGGCGGGCTTGAGGTGTTCGATGTAACGAACCCCTCGGCTTCGCGGTTTCTTTCCCGTTCCTTTGGTGTGAACGGCGTCGGTGGGGTCGTTTTGCGAGGTACGACGGCGTATGTCGGCTATATGAGCGCGGTTGTCGAGCTTGATCTTTCGGTTCCTTCGGACCCGCGCGAGTTGGCGTTCGTTCCGCTGGGGACGGGGCTGCCGACGGCGCAGGTGCGGTTCTCCGACGGGCGCGTTTTCGCCGGCTTCAAGGGTGGGCTGGTGGCGGTCTTGCAGCCGTAGTGGCTGACCCTTTTTGGTTCTGTTTTTAGTGCCTATTCGCGGCCCGGTTCGATAACATCATCGATCCGGGCCGCCGCTTTTGGATGCGCGTTCGCGCTGCACCATGCACAAGAGCGAACCAGCGATCCGAGCCCATCGGATTGCGTAAACCTCTTCTTTCCCGAGCAAGCGACCCCAGTGTTTTGCCATGCCTAAGTTATGATTTGGCCAATTATACACTTAACCCATTTGAACAGCGGTTTTTCGCCCCACCGCCCACGTTTTCCGTTGAAAGTTACCAAACTCGACAAATGTTCTTGACCTTCGTCCGCATTTCGCTTATTTAGTTGACCTAGTTGGACCCTATTCTCGCATTGATGGAATGGTCCATCTTTCCGAACGCACGGGGGGTTTTTTCGGCGAGACCGATCGCGTCCCCTGGGCGAAGGCGGCTGCGCGTGCGGTTTGCATGGGCAGTACGCGGTGTTTTGAGTTTGGGATACAGGAACCACAGGAACGCGACCTAGACCTAACATTCGCATGTGATTGCGTCACGCAAGTGGCACTGGGACAATTCGTGCGGCTGACGGGGGTGTTAAGGAGGCAGCCATGGCGTCGAAAGGGAAACACCGGTTTGCCGGTGTAGTAACGATGTTGGTGGTCGGTTGCGCCGGCGTGTGCGGCGTATCGGCGGCGGTGGTAACGGGATCGAGCGGCGATGCGCGTAGGGCGAGCCTGTTCGAATTGATCGAGCAGAATCAGGGGTCGGTCGCGCTGGCGTGTGAGGCGCCGCGCGATTGCGGGCTTGCGCGGGTGTGCGACGGCGGGGCAAACGCCGGTCTGTTCTGCACTTCAAATGCTGATTGTCCGGGCAGCACGTGCGGCGCGCAACCGTTGTGCCCGAACGATCCTTCGGTATTCCCGAATCCCGGCGATCCGGTTGAGGTACGGGCGGCTTCTATGGGGCTCAAGCTTGATGGCGACGTGGCGGATGGAATCGCGGCTGGTGCGGTAGCGCTAGTGGACACGGTTCCGGACGAGGCGGGCACGCTTCCGGGGATTAACGGCGACGCGGAATCGCCGCGTCTTCCGGCCAGCGCGTCGGATCCGAACGGGTTTAACATTGGGACATCCTTGCTGTTGTTCGTGCCGGATAGCGACCCGACGGATGGCATTGACGACAGCTTTCTGTATGTCGGCTGGGATCTCTCTGACCGTGTTGATGCGGATGGGCTGAGGGCGCGGCAGTACGATTCAGACGATAACAATGACGCTACCAACCTTGCGGCGTGCGCGACTGATTGCCCCACGAGTGATACGTTGCCGGAAAGCTACGAAGTGTTCTTGCAAAGCTGCACGACGTTGGATGTGTTCGACAGCGTGGTGGGGCCTGATATCCTGCGCCTGGATGACCCGCAGGGTATCCAAACGGTTGGCGGGGCGGACGCTGATCTTCTCATGCTGAACGTCGAGGTGTGCTCGTTCCCGCTTAGCATCGTGCCGAACCCCGGGTCGTTAAACGCAATCGCCTTTCCCACGGCGGACAGCGTAACGAATCTCAGCAACAGTTGCATTGATCTGGAAGTCAACGCCTGCGGTGCCGGTAACGACGTGGAAATGATCATCAAGCAAGTGGAAACCGGCGGTGAATTCGGTCCGAACGCCGTGGCGTTACCCGACAGTGCAGAGGCGCGTGAGAATCGAATGGCGCTGGCCCAGTTGCTTGGAAGCCTCCATGCCGGGTCCAGCGGCGACCTGTCGGACGAGGAAATCGCCAACGTAGCGCAGCGCGTTTCGATTCCTGACATTGAAGTGACCAAGAAGGTTCGATGCGCCGATTCCGGGCAGACCACGTTTTCGGCAGGGCCTATCGATGCGTTGATCGGCTCCAACGTGGAGTATCAGGTTACGGTTTCGAACCTCGGCAACGAAGATCTTGCGGTTACCGTTCAGGACGTGCTCGTTGAAATCGGGGCTCAGGACGGGTTCGCGAGTTGCGACATAACCTGTGATTCGATCCAGGCATTTTTGACAAGCCCGAGTCGCGGTCTGGTGGATGAGCCGGTCAACCCCGGCACCGCCGGCGGGTTCAATCTCAACCCGGACTTTTTTGTTCCGAACTGCGCCGCCCCGGGTTCCTTCGTGGGTAGCGTTCAAAACAGCACCTCGGCGGTGATGGGAACACTCCGGGGGACGACCGTCGCGCGTGATGGCGCGGGTGTCTGTTCGTTTACCGAAGGTGATTCGATCGTGATTACCTTCAAGGCGGTCGTCGGTGCGACGGATACGGCTCAGTTTTGCGGCCAGTTTGTGGATGGAGATTGTCGTAATTCCGTATCGGTGTCGGCGACGTTGCCGGGTAGTGCAACGGTTGTGGCCGAGGATATTGCGGGTGCGATCGACACCGACCGAGAGACCGTCAGCGGGGCGGACGATAACAGCACAACGGTCAACATCGTCTGCCGGGGTCTTGATTTCTTGAAAGAAGTCGGGTTCCCGGGCGATGCGGGATCGTTTGTCACGGGCACGACGAAGCTGGCCGTCCCCACGGTTCCTGCTGCCGGGAACGTTCAGATTGAGTACCGTTACACGGCTACGAATACGGGTGAGGTGGACGAGCTGACGGCGATTGACGACGCCGGTTTGTGTGCGGACATCACGGCGACCAATGCGAGTTTTCCCGGCGCGATCACGCTGGTCAACTGCCCCATTTGTCCCGGCGGATCGGTGGGTCCGACCAATGTTGCGGCCGGCGGAACACTTACTTCGTCTTGTGTACTTCAGTTCAACGCGGTGGGTGGTCCCGATCCGAACGCGGGGTTGCGTTTCTTCCTTGCGCAGGACAACGGCGACCCGGCCTGTAACGGCGAGGCTCCGCTGACGGGCAATGAAATTGATGATTGCTACCGCAACTGTGCGTCGGCTTCCACGTCGACTTCGGACTTCGGTAACATCTGCCGTCCGCCGACTGAGCAGTTCACGGTCCCGTCCTTTACGACCATCTGCAACCGGACCTGCGCGTTGGTTGTGGTCAAACAGGTTCGATGCCTGCCGACGTGTTCGACAGCGGGTATGGATGCGGAGGACGGCTGGGTCAGCGATCCGTCGCGGCTCGACGTGCTTCCGGGTGCGTGTCTGCAGTACCGCATCGTTACGACGAACGATGGAGACATTCCGGTTTGTGCGCTCGAGTATGACGATTTGATGTCGAACTCCGGCAACTTCCAGAGCGGACCCACGGACGTTCAGATGCCGGGCAATTCCTGCACCAACGTTGACATAGCCACAGCGTTCAACTGGGATGGAACCCCCGTTTCATGCTTGCTGAGCAGCGCCTTGCAGCCGGCACAGAGTGTGACGGTTCTGTTCCAGGCGATTGTCGGGGCCAATCCGGCGCAGGATGTTTCCACGAACGACGTTACGGTTACCGGGGCGGCGGAGTGCCCGGCGCAGAGGGAACCGACGTTCTCCTGTCCGGACAGCAGCAGTGTGTCGATCGACATCAAGCGATGCAACCTGACCTTAACCAAGGACGTTACCTGCGATGATCCGCGTGGTGCGAATCCGACGTTCGAGGCGGATGGATTGGCCGATGCGCTTCCGGGTGCTGAGATCGGGTTCCGCTTCCAGTTGACCAATACCGGCAATGTTGATCTGACGAGCGTGGACATTACGGATGTGTTGTCATGCAGCGATTGGTACGTTGCGGGTTCGGTGGAATGCGACATTGACGGCACGCCGGTTACGAACTGTGTGTGTACAAGCCCGGCCGGCGACTGCGACCAGGTGTCGGACATCAACGGCACCAAGACGTTCGGTGCGTGCGGGCTGGCGAATGGTATTCCCTCCGGCGGCGTGCTGACCTGCACGCTGCGCGTGAAGGTTCCAGCCGATTTTGCAACGGTGGGCATCTCTCCGGATTGCACGAACACGGTCACGGTGCAAGGTACGAGCGATCTGTGTCAGGCACCGGGTTCGAACCCGTGTCCTGAGGCAAGCGCCTCGGCGGACATCGACGTGTTGGTGCCCGGGATCGAGTGCGACAAGAAGGTGTGTGCCGATCTCGACAACAATGGTCAATGCGATCCGGAGTTCCCGTTTGCGGACAAACTGGTTGTTCCCAATCAGGATCAGGCCTATCCGCTCACGATCATCTGGCAGTACAGTCTGCAGAACACAGGCGAGGTGCCGTTCGCGAGTTCGCAGATTATTGATCCGAATCTTGTGGCGGACCGGGATATAAACGGTCTTACCGGAACGTGTGGGCTTAACGGGGCGGGCATTGCGGACCTCGGTCCGCTGGCTGTCGGCGGAGCGGCTGCGACGGTGACCTGCAGCATTCAGTTCCCGAGCGAGCAGGCGTGGAAGGACTTCGCCGCCAAGGACGGTAACCCGACGGGTGGTGCGCCTGAAACATGTTATTCGAACGACGCCACGGGTGTGAGCGTTGTGGATACGACCGATCTTTGCACCAATGGGTCGGAGACGGTGATCGAAAGCAACGCGTGTACCGCGGAGGTCTGCCTACCGCCTGGTTGCGTTATCGACGTCACGAAACAAGTTCGTTGTCTGGAAGATTGCAGCACGGTAGGGCTTGATCCGGACGCGGGTTGGGTCGGCACGGAGGGAACTTGCAGCAATGATCCGGATCGCTGCTGCAGCGTGAATTCGGATTGTGCGGCGGGCGGCGTGTGCAACGATGCCAGCGGTCTGGTCGTCGCACCGGGTGCCTGTTTGCAATACCGCATCGTGGTGACCAATACCTCGACGGACGATGTGTCCGTATGTGCGCTGGAGTTCGACGACGAGATGGTAGGCAAAGACAGCTTCCAGAGCGGTCCGAGCAGCGTTCAGCTTTCTGGCGGTAGTTGTTCGAACATTTCGTTCTCCAACGCCTTCAACTGGGACGGCGTTCCCGTTTCGTGTGAGTTGTCGTCACCGCTGGCAGCGGGGAATTCGCTGACGGTCCTGTTCACTTCGCAACTGCGCACCGATGCGATCGTCGATCCGCACAACAACGTGACGGTTCGCGGGGCGGTCAGCCCGGAGGGTTGCGCGGGTCAGGAGCCCGTGTTTACCTGCCAGGATTGTAGCAGCGTGCCGGTGGACATTCAGCAGTGCAGCCTGACGGTCGAGAAGGACGTGGCGTGCGACGGGGCGGCGTTTGATCCGCAGCTTGTCGAAGCGTTGCCGGGTTCCATCGCGACGTTCCGTATTCGTATGACCAACACCGGCGAGGTGAACATGCCGGAGGTGTTGATCAATGAGTCGCTGGGCTGCAATTCGTGGTTCCAGGCGGGCACGGTGACGGCGGACATCAACGGTACGGACGTGACCAATTGCATCTGTACCAACCCGCTGGGTAACTGTGATCAGGTGGGCGACATCAACGGGCTCAAGGATCTCTCCGCCTGCGTGGCGGGTGGGGTTGCGCCGGGTCAGGTGCTTACGATTTCGTTCGACGTGCAGGTGCCCGAAAACTTCTCGAATATGAACACGGCCGTGGATTGTACGAACCGTGTGACGATCGAGGCGCGGACGGATGTATGTCATGCGTCCGGCTTCAACCCGTGCGGCTCGGACGATGACGACGCCAGCATCAACGTGCTGGTGCCGCAGATCGAGTGCGACAAGTGTGTCTGTGCCGATACGGACGCGAACGGAACCTGCGATACGCCGTGTCTGACCGGGTTGGATTTGCAAGATGAGTGTATCGCGCCGTTCAGGCTTCAGTACCGCTGGAGTGTTCGGAACAGCGGCGAGACCGATCTTAAGAATGTGTCCATTGAAGACGCGGCTTTTAGGTCCGACGCGGCGCCGTTCGTTGTCAGTTGCGACATTCCACTGGGCGGAACGGCGGTTGTGGGCGACGTGGCTAAGGGCGGGACCTCGGCGGACTTCTTCTGCACGTTGCAGTTCAACGATGACAGTGAGTTCCCGACGTTTGCCCTTTCGGACGGCGGCGATGAGTCGGACTACCGGAACACGTCGACGACCACGGGAACACCGGACGTGGGTCCGAACGTTTGTCCGTCAGACGTGACGACCACGGATACGTGCAGCGCGTTGGTTTCCTGCGGTAGTCCGGATTGTATCCCACCGAGCCGTGAGGCGTGCGGTCCGCACACCAAGGCGAAGTTTGAGATATGGAACGAGTTTGAGAGCAAGTTCTCGGGTACGGAGCGGTGCATTGCCCAGTGGGATCAGGAACTGCTGAGTGAATACACCGAGCCGGGTACGCCGAATCACTTCTGGCGAACCGTGCTGCGAACGGACAAGGGCAAGGCGCGTATCGACGGCGTCGAGAGCCCGGCTGTTTGTGGGGCGGATACTCAGAATGTGCCGCTCATCGGCGTGTCTCAAAAGATCGTGCTCTTTGACGGCAACTACGATGGTGAGATCGACCGTACCGGCATGTCGCTCGTCGGTTCAGGTACGCAGGCCGGTCAGTTTCGTTGGGACATCGGCGGGGGTGGCGACGGTGGCGTTCCGCCGGAGGAGCTCAAGAATCCGCGTGAGGGCGACGGGTCGACCTCGAGCGCGCTGCGCGGCGGAGCGCGGAGCTACGATTCCCAAAAGAATCCGGATAGCGATCCTGACTTCGTTACGACGGCGGGCGATCCGAATCCGGATCAAAACGCCCGGGCGACGATCAGCTCGAAGGGCAGCTTCGTGGTGTTCCCGAAGGTGGAAATCAAGTGGGATTCTTCGGGTGACGTGATTCAGGATACCTTCCTTGATCTTACGAACGACTATCCGAATTCGGTTCGGGTTCAGATGTACTTCGTCAATGCGGATTGCTGCGTGTGGTTGGATAACGCGATCACACTGACGGGCAATCAGCCGATCTACTGGTCGGCCTTGACGGGCGACCCGCGGTTCCTGTCGCCGTTTACAGAGCTCGGTCGCGGCAATCGGGATACCGATCCGACCAATGTGAACGGGCGTGTGCTTCGCGGTTATGTCGTGGCCTGGGCGGTCGATCCGATCACGGGCAATGAGATTAGCTGGAATCACCTCAAGGGTGATGCGGTTGTGGTCAACTACAAGGAAGGTTCCGCGTGGGAATACAACACCTGGAACTTCAGAGCGGTATCGGGTACGACGGGGGCGCCTTTGTTGGCACCGTTCGGAACCCTCGATCTCAACGGCGTGGAGTATGACTTCGCTCCGGATACGTTGTTGCTCGACTTCTACGCGTCAGGTGCGACGTTCTTCACCGGTCCAAACGGAGCGGCGACGATCGATACGGACCTGACGCTCATGGCGGCGATCAAGGATCTCCGTTTGATCCTGCCGCCGCAGCAGCCGTAATCGGCGCGGTAGTCGATGGGTGCCTTGGCGTCACGCTGAGGAAATGGGGCTTGAGCGAATGACCCGGGCCCCTGACCGCGTGCGAGAGAGAAGACCTTAGTGTGGCTGTGATCGTGACCCAAGCCGGCCGGGAGCCCGGTGCGGGTCACGATCGCAGCCTTTTTTGTACGTTTCGACCGTCAAACCCCTTTTGGGGCGTTTATCGTTTTCATGGGTCGGTTTGGGAATACCCGAACCGGCGTCAAGACCGGGAAGGTGTCGCGGGCTGAAGCCCGCGGCTCGGAGGGCAAAGACGGGGAATGCAATACTGGGTTGAGCCCGCAGGGGCTGTCAAAGCTGCCTGAGCGCGGTGTGCGGGCGCTCTGCTCCGATAACGCGAAAGATCGGCTGGTCTGTTGAGGGGGCAGCGGTGCGTGTGGCGGGCGTCGATTGGCTATTGAACTGGGCGGCGAATCCTGCTACATATAGAGGTATAGGGGCGTCGGCTCGTAGGAGGGTATGAGGGAGCAGCCCGTCTTTGGCCGTTAGGTTATCGGCATCTTCCCGCGAAGCGCGCCGCAACCAGTAGGTTTGCGCGCAGTTTGTCGTTTTCCCAGGGGTGGATTCATGTTCGGCGCGAAACGTCATCGGCATACAGCAGTCTTTGCTACTGTGTATTGCCGCACCGGGTTGGTTTACCGGATGAACAGTGATGCGACGGCGGTGTAAGACCGGCGCGTGCTCCGGCGTTTGCGCGAACGATAAGGTGGGTGTCATGATAAAGCGTCTAGCGATCGTCGCACTGTGTGCTTGCTTATGGGGCGGGGTGTCTGCAAGTGCCGGTGTGGTTCCCGGCGACTTCAACGGCGACTTCGAGATCAATCTGGCGGACTACGCCGTACTGCAGCGCGAGTTTTCCGGCTCCGCGTGTGTGCAGCGCGATTCGCAGGCGGATGTGGACGGCAGCGGGTGCGTTGATCTCAGTGACTATTCCGTCATCTTTCTCGCGATCAGTCTCGCGTGCGATAGTCCCGCCGACTGCGGTATTCAGGCGCCGGCTGACTGCAAGTGGAAAACCATCGCGGACGCAGCCACCGCTGGTCAATGCGGGACGCTGAGTGACGCCGTGGATCGCCGGATGTGTGCGCTCGGTATCTTGCTGAACGGTGACGTTACCAACGAAGCGGCGGCGGGGGCGCTGCCCATGGTCGATCTGGTGGCTGACGAGCTGGGTGTGCTGCCTGGTCCGACCGGAGATGAGGAATCACCGCGGCGACCGGGCGGCGTGTCGGATCCCAACGGGTTTAACATTGGACGATCACTGATTTGGTTTGTTCCTGACAGTGACCCTACCGACGGGGTGGATGACAGCTTTTTATATGTCGGCTGGGATATTTCAGACGTTGTGGACGCCGATGGTCTGGCCCCGCGGCAATACGACAGCGATGATAATGGGTCCGCGGGGGCGTTGGACCTTAGTTGTGTCACCAACTGTGCGGTGAACGACAGACTTCCGGAGAACTACTCGGTCTTTCTGCAGGCTTGTGCCGTCGACGAAACGTTCGACCCGGTTGTGGGTCCGACGGTACTTGCACAGGCGGATCCCAACTTGATTCAAACGGACCGAGACGCTGAAGCGATTATGCTTAATGTTGATGTATGCACGTTTGCGCTGGATGTGGTCGTGGATCCTGCGACCCTTGGGACAACGGCTTTTCCCACCGCGGACGGACAGACCAACCTGACCAATCAGTGCATCGATCAGGAGATTGACAACTGCGGCGCGGGTAACGACGTGGAAATGGTGCTGCGTCAGGTGGAAACGAGCGGCGCGTTTGGACCGCATGGAGCGGCTACCCCGGACAGTGTCGAGGCGCGTGACAATAGGATGGCACTCGGCCAACTGCTAGCGAGTATGCACGCGGCCTCCAACGGTGACGAATCAGACGAGGAAATCGCCAACGTGGCCCGGCGCACCTCGCTGCCCGGTCTCGAGGTAACCAAGCGCCTGCGGTGTGCGGATTCCGGGCAAACGGTGTTTACCTCAGGGCCCATCGAAGCCCTGATCGGGTCGACCGTCGAGTTCGAGATAACGATTGAAAACACGGGCAACGAAGATCTTTCCGTGACGGTCACGGATATCCTGAATGAAATCGGAGGGCAGGCGGCGCTGGCGGGTTGCAGCCCGGTGTGCGATTCGTTCGAGGCGCTGTTGACCAGTCCGCGGCGCGGTCTTGTTGATCTACCGGTTGATTTTACGAACGCCTCCGCCCCGCCGGTGTGCGATCTCGGCGTTGATCCTGAAAACTGTTTGATTCCTGATTTCTTCATTCCGAGTTGCAACCTGCCGGATCCGCAGGTGTCGTTTCTCAAGGGCGTATCGAATGGAACGCCGGTACCGTTGGGCACGCTGCTCGGTGCGGTGGTTCAGCGCACAAGCGGTGCCTGTCAGGTCACCAACGGCGATAAGATCGTTCTTCGGTTTAAGGGTACGGTCGGTTTGGGCGACGGGGTTGCGCCTGAGACGTTTTGCGCCGACCACGTCAACGGTGATTGCCGCAACGCGGTCACGGTTACAGGCACGCTCGTCGGCGACATGAGCGAGGTCGCCCGCGATGAGTCAGGTGTTGCGGATACGGACGCCGAACAGCAGAACAACAACACCGACGACAACACGGTCGATATCGACATTCTCTGTCGCGACATTACCTTCCTCAAAGCCGTTGGCTTCCCCGGGGACCAGGCTTCGTTCGTGTCGGGTACGTCGGAGTTGACGCTCCCGTCGGTTCCGCCGGGCGGTATGTTGGATATTGAGTACAGCTATGTGACGCAGAACGTCGGTGAAGCGGATGAAAACGTGACGATTACTGATACGCAGTTGTGTTCCGATATTGCGGCGGTGCAGGTGGCGGTACCCGGCGGTGTCGGTTTTGTCAGTTGCGCGCTGTGCACAGATGCGGTGGTCGGTTCGATCGGACCCTTCGTGCTGACGCCCGCCGACGGAGCGCGCATCGATAGCTGCGTGATTCGTTTTACGGATCAGGCGGCGCTGCGCGACTTCCTGCTGCGCGACGAAGGTCGCGCACCGTGCAACGCCCAGGATCCCGGGCTTTCCGGGTCTGATTGTTACCGCAATTGTGCGGGGGCGTCGGCGGATGCGACCAACCTGGGCGACATTTGCAGGCCGCCGCTTGAGACGATCAACCGCACCTCGTTTACTACCGTGTGCAACGCGCCATGCGAAATCGCGATACGCAAGGAA
>CAZWWW010000017.1:0-15141 GCA_964637715.1 uncultured Phycisphaeraceae bacterium
TGGCCCGCCCTACCCGACTCGCATTAAGTTCTCCCGCCTAAACTGTCATGGACCCTTTTGGGGTGGTTCATGGCACACCGTGCCGTCTGCGGATCACCGAGACGATTCACGCACTCCGTTTCGTTGTCCCGTTCCGCGCCTACGCACGGATCCGCACGTGCCGGGTGTGCCCGCATAAACCCCGCCCGCGCCCTTGCGACTTGCGCGACCGTCCGGCGACGTGTTTCGGGTCCGTTGTAGGGCACCGGTCGCCCTGCCCCTACGAGTCTTTCCGGAGCCGCACCTCTTCTATGCGTACGAACGCGTGGTGGGGTCCTGTATCCATACCCGGACACCGCCGGCTGGCGTCATCCCACGTGGCGCGGGAGCGAAGATTCACGCTCCAGAAGGGCCACGTTCGGCACTGCAACGGACGTACGGGATAGATGCCGCACATGACTTTCCCTCCTTCGCGCTTGAGGAAAATGCAATCACCGTCGCGGCGTTCGGTCAAACTGTAGCGAAATCCGACGCGGCGGAGGTGCTTGCTGTCGAGCCAGCCGTCCGTACGGCCAAGAAACTTAGAGATTCGATTGATCTCCTCCTTCGTCGCCCAGACGTACCCCGGATCACCGCTGCAGCAATCCCCGCACTGCGTGCACTCGAACCGCAGCCCGTCCGCATACCATTTTTCGTTTGCCACAGGAGCACTCACAGCACTTGCCGTTGCCACGATCCGACGCCGCAGCGGGCATCTTATCGGCCAAGCGTCTACCGGCAAGACATCGTCTATGCAGCCTACATGCAATCCGGTGCTCGTTTCGCCGCCACGCCCAGCGGTCGATACTACCACCAACAAGCGCGCGACCGCCGCGCAGCGAAACTTTGGGCCGATAACGAGCGCCATGATCTATCGACATACGCTAGCGTGGGTTGCCATCCTCGGGTTGATCGTGCTGATGTTCTTGCGCCTGCCGCCCATGGTGGCCCAGCAGGATTCGCTCATCAACGTTTATGGCCCGCTTGTTGAGGTCGACGCGCTGTGTCGGCAGCAGTACGTCGAACCGATTCGTGACACGCGTCTGGTCGAAGGGGCGATCCGAGGCATGATGCTGCGGCTCGATCCCTATAGCGGATATATCGCTCCGGATGAGCTGGCTGCGTTCGAGCGGCGAAGTGACGGGGACTATACCGGGGTCGGTATCGTGATCGGGTATCGATTGGGGCGCCTGACGGTTATCGCGCCGATCGAGGGCAGCCCCGCGTCCCGTGCCGACGTGCGTCCGGGCGACGTTCTGTTGGCCATCGATGGGCTTGATGTCAGCAGTCGGTCCGTCGTCGACGTCGAGGACATGCTCGTCGGGCGACCGGGCGAACCGCTCACCCTTCGACTGCTCCATACCGGTGCGACCAGACCCATCGACATCGCGCTCCAACGAGATCATGTCCACATTGCGTCGGTGCGTGGATTCGCACGCACGGGGCAACAGGGATGGGACTTTTGGATCGATCGTGACCGCCGCTTGGCGTACCTTCGCGTCAGTCACTTTCGTGCCCACACCATGGATGAGTTCAACGCCGCCCTTAAAGGGCTTATCGAGGCAGGCATGAAAGGTCTTGTTATTGACCTGCGATTCAACCCGGGGGGGATCATGCACCAGGCGATCGCCATGGTCGACCGGTTTGTCGACCATGGGACGATTCTCGCTACCGTCACACGCCGCCGTGCCGTCGATGAGTATCGCGCCACGTCAACCGGTACGATTCTCGACTTACCGCTTGTTGTGCTGGTGAATGGTGGATCGGCCAGCTCCTCCGAGATCGTGTCGGGTGCGTTGCAGGCGCTTAAGCGGGCTACGGTTGTCGGTGAACAGACCTTCGGTAAAGGAAGCGTACAGCATGTGATCCACCTTGCCGACCATGGCGGCGCGCTCAAACTCACGACGGCCCATTACCGCCTGCCCGACGGACGCATCATCCATCGAACCCCACGGAATCTCAATTCTGACGCTTGGGGCATCACCCCGGACATGGTCGTCGAACTGAGCGAACGCGAGCGAGACGCGATTCGAAGCGCACGCAAGGCGCTGGATCTAGCGTTTATCGAACCGCACGCAGCGGGCGAGCCAAGCGTAAGTGAGGAACAAGAAGACGCGCCCGGATCGGCGGCAGGTGCGTACGTGTCGAACGCCGGCGCGCGCCTTACGATCGACCGGCAACTTCGTGCGGCGCTACAGGTTCTCATCGAGCAGACCACGCCATCAGCGGCTACTCAATAACACGTTGGGTATTCTCAGCCCGGTCATAACACGGCCACCACGGCGCTCGAACCCGATCTGACCACGCGGCTCGTGTGGGGCATCGCGACGTGCTTCCCGACTGCGCTGATGCGAATCACCCGGTGCACCATGGTGCGCCCGTTGCGAGGGGTGAAACGCCGAGTAGACTGCCGCCTGTTATGCAAGCGAAAGCGAGATGCAAATACGCGATCGTTCTCCCGGACGGTGCCGCCGACGAGCCGGTTATCGAGCTCGACGGCCGGACGCCGCTCGAAGCCGCGCGCACACCGAACATGGACTGGGTAGCGATGCACGGTCGTCAGGGCTGTGTCGTCACCGTCCCGAAGGGATTCAGCCCCGGCAGCGACGTGGCTACGCTTTCCCTGTTCGGTTACGACCCGCATGAAGACTATACGGGGCGCGCGCCGCTCGAAGCCGTCGCCAAACGTATTACCAGCTCGCCGCTGCAGACTATCTTCCGGTGCAACTTCGTGACCATCGTCGACGGGGTGATGGCCGACTTTACCGCCGGGCACATCGGGCAAACCGAAGCCGACCGTTTGATCGCTGATCTCAACGAAGCGCTCGCGGATCAGGGCTGTACCTTTCACAGTGGCGTGTCATACCGCAACCTGATGACCGCCACCATTCCGGGCAGTGCCTCGTTGCGTTGCACACCCCCGCACGACATTCCCGATCAACCGATCAAGAACCACCGCCCGAAAGGCAAGGGCGGCGATTGGGCGCGGGACATCATGGACAGAGCCCGGCTCGTACTAAAGGATCATGACGTTAACCTCGTTCGTAAGGATCTCGGCGACAACCCGGCCACGGACATCTGGCTATGGGGGCAGGGGCGTACGAAGTCGCTTGAACCCTTTGTCGAGCGATTCGGGCTCCGCGGTGCGTGTATCGCCGCCGTCGATTTGATCCGGGGTATCGCCCTCAGCTCGGGGATGCATCTCGTGGACGTGCCCGGGGCGACGGGTTATCTGGATACGAATTATGCAGGCAAGGGGGCGGCGGCGGTCGTGGCGTTGCGAGATTATGACATGGTCGTCGTTCACGTCGAAGCGCCGGACGAGGCCGGTCATCTCGGCGATGCGCAGGCGAAGATCGCCGCGATCGAGCGCATCGACGAACATATCGTCGGTCCGTTGCTCGATGGGTTGCGGTCGTTCGATCGCTGGCGCTTGCTCATCGCGCCCGATCATCCCACGCCGGTCGGTACGCGCGTGCATACTTCAACCCCGCCACCGTTTTGCTTTGCGGGTGACGGCGTTGACACGGCGCTGAACAGATCCTTCTCAGAGGCGGCGGCCCTATCGAGTGGGTTGCTCGTTGACCCGGGATGCGCGCTCATGGAGTTTTTTTTGAGCAGATAGTGTAACGCCGCGCTTCGACTGGTGGATCAATCGCCGCTTACCCGTTTTGGTTCGTGTCGATCCGTAGCGTTTTCTGTTTTGAGGGTTCGCGCAGGCTGAAGCCTGCGGCTCGGAACGTAAGAACGAGAAACGCCCTTGCGTTCGAGAATACGGTAATTCGAACGTTGTGGATCACTATAGATAGACGGATTGGTGCGATTCGGCTTCGTGTGAGCTATGGACCCGGACGTTATCATTGTTGGTGCGGGGGCTGCGGGGTTGGCCACTGCTATTTTTCTTGCGCGTGCAAGACCGTCGGCAACAGTGCTGTTGTGTGACGGCGCCAAGCGCGTTGGTGCAAAGATCCTCGTCTCGGGGGGTGGACGATGTAATGTTACGAACAGCAGCGTAGGTCCCGCAGACTTTTATGGAGGCAACCCCAACGTCATCCGGCGCGTGTTGGCGGCTTTTTCCGAACAAGACGCCCGGGCGTTTTTCGCGGAGCTAGGCGTGCCGCTCCACGAAGAAGCGTTCGGCAAACTCTTTCCCGACTCGAACCAGGCGCGAACCGTGCTCGATGCGCTGCTCGCGGAGGCTGAGGCACGCCGGGTGAGAATCCGCACAAGTCATCGGATTACGGAAATCGTCGCGGCAGGTTCGGGGTTCGTAGTCAGCGCGGAAACCGACAAGGGCGCTACGACGATGGCAACGCGCCATGTCGTACTCGCCACCGGCGGGCGTTCGCTGCCGAAAACGGGTAGTGACGGTTTCGGCTATTCGCTTGCGGAGCGGTTAGGGCATCGCCTGATTCCCACGACACCCGCGCTCGATCCGCTTGTGCTCGACGGCGGATTCCACACTCCGTTGTCGGGCCTGGCGCACGAGGTGACGTTTACGCTGTTGGCGGACGGCGCCAAACCCGTGCGTGTGTCCGGTCCCATGCTGTGGACACACTTCGGTCTCAGTGGTCCTGCCGCGCTGGACGTGTCTCGGTTCTGGAACCGGGCAGCGCTCGAGGGTCTACAGCCAAGACTGTTTGCCAATTTCACCGGCGGGGCTGGTTTTTCCGAGATCGATGCGTCGTTGACCTCGGCCATGCGGACCCAACCAAAAACTACTGTCGCGCGCGTGCTACATACCTGGTTACCCGCACGGGCGGCGCGGGCGTATTGCGATCGCGCGGGAATCGCCCACGACCAACGACTGGGTCAGATGACCAAAGAGACGCGGCGATCGCTCGTTCATAGTCTGGTTGAATGGCCCGTACCGGTGGTACGCACACGGGGCTATAAGTCCGCCGAGGTAACCGCCGGGGGTATCCCGCTTTCGGACGTGAATCCCTCCACGTTCGAGTCGCGTATTCAACCCGGGTTGTTCTTCGTCGGTGAGATACTCGACGTGGACGGACGTATCGGTGGGTTCAACTTTCAATGGGCCTGGTCGAGCGGTTTTGTGGCCGGGATGGGCATAGCGAAACGGCTGAATGAGTCCGCGTCGAACGCGCCACGGGCAGAGAAGTAACCGGTAACCGCGTGACCGGTGACGGTTGCCGAATGTGTTGTGCGAGCTCGTAGCCGGTGTTTTGACAATCCGCAGGACGGGGGCGCAGTATTTTGAGGAAGATCCTTATCTACGCCGCAGCCTGCCGCCGGCTTTGCGTTCCCGGTTCGCAAAAAACAGGCCCCCGCCCTCGTCCCGGTCGCCGTGCGCCGCATCTCGAGCGGCTACTGATCCTCGCCCCGAGAGGTGCCATCCGCCCTGTTCCAAGGCTGTGTATTCCGCATGGTTGGCTATTGAGGAGTCGTCTGCTACTATTCGCGGCTCGCACCCGGCGATTGAAACCCACGTTTCGGCGTCCGGGTTTGCGACAAAGCTTCTTGATTCGCGCAACAAGGTTCGACACAGGAGCATCGAATGGCCGCCGTGAAACCTGATCAGATTCGGAATATCGTCCTCGTGGGGCATAGCGGCAGCGGGAAGACCCAGCTTGCCGAAGCGTTGCTGTTCAAAACGGGGGCTACAAACCGCCTTGGCAACCCGGCTGAGAAAACCTCCGTGCTCGACTATACGGATGAGTCGAAGGAAAAGCTGTCATCGCTCGACTCGGCGATCTGCTATTTCTCGCATGGGGGTCTTCACGTCAACGTGATCGACACACCGGGGACGCAAGCGTTTTCCGGTCCGGCGATCGCGGCGATCGCGGCTGCGGAGTGCGCCGTCGTTTGCGTATCCGCCACGGCGGGCGTGCAGGTCAACACGCGTAAGATGTTCGAGCGGGCGCGGCAATACGGCATCGCGGTGTGGATCGTCATTACCCACATGGATTCTCCGAATGTCGATCCGGCGGCGACGCTGGCGGAGATTCAGGAGTGTTTCGGGGCTCAATGCGTACCGCTTAATCTGCCGGCGTCCAACGGGACTGCCGTGATCGATTGTTTCACCAACACCTCAGGCAGCGCTGACTTCGGCGACGTAGCTGACGCGCACACGGCCTGCATTGAAGCGGTTGTGGGCGCGGACGATGAGCTCATGGAGAAATACCTGGGCGGCGAACTCTCGGACGAGGAAGTGAAAGAAACGGCGCCGAAAGCGGTTGCTCAGGGGGCGTTCGTGCCGGTTTTGTTCGCCAACCCGCGCGGCGATGTGGGCATCACGGAGATCCTCGAGGCGCTGGTGACGTTGTGCCCGAGCCCAGCAACCGGGTTCATGCGTACGCTGGTCGACGGCGAGACCGAGACACCCCTGACCGCGGACCCCTCCGGGCCTTTCGTGGGTCAGGTGTTCAAGGTAACCAGCGACCCCAAAAGCAATATCAAATATCTCTCGATCCGCCTTCTGTCCGGCACGCTGACGGCACACGTGCAGATCAAGACGGAACGTGAGCCCAAGGGGACGCGTCCCGGGCATGTGCTTCGACTCTTCGGCGCGGATCACAAGGAGATCGAGGAGGGCGTCGCCGGGGACATCGTGGCGCTTGCCAAGCTCGATTTCCACATCGGAGAAACCCTGTACGCGACGGACGGGGGCGTCGTAGCCATGCCCGCGCTTCCCGAACCGATGTTCTCGCTGGCGATCGAATCGAAGTCTCATGGCGACGAGGACAAGATCAGTGCGGCGCTCAAGCGATTCGCCGAGGAGGACCCCTGTTTCCGTTCCGAGCGCGGCACGGGCGGGGAGCTGGTGATTCGTGGCATGGGTGAATTGCAGATGCGGACCTACCTGACGCGCATGGCCCATCAGTACAAGCTCGAAGTTACGACCAAACCGCCGCGCATCCCTTACCGCGAGACCATCACAGCCGAGGCGCGTAACATCGAGTACACACACAAGAAGCAGTCCGGCGGGGCGGGGCAGTTCGGTCGCGTGATTATCAACCTCTTGCCGGCGGAACGTGGTGAGGGTTATGAGTTTATCGACAAGATCTTCGGCGGTGTGATCGATCAGGCGTTCCGCCCGAGTGTAGATAAAGGAATTCGCGCGCAAATGGCGGAAGGCGTGCTCGCGGGGTATCCCATTGTCGACGTCAAGGCCGAGCTCATCGACGGCAAAACGCACCCCGTCGACAGTAAGGATATCGCGTTCCAAATCGCGGGTCGCGGCGCGTTCAAAGAAGGGTTTATGAAGGCAAAACCGGTTCTCCTTGAACCGATCGTACACATCGAAGTCACCTGCCCGGGGGACAACGTCGGTGATATCACCGGCGATCTTGCGTCGCGTCGCGGGCGTCCGCAGGGTCAGGAAATGCTGCCCGGAAACATGGCCTTGATCAAGGCGACGGTACCGCTGGCCGAAGTCGCGGACTACAACTCGCGTCTATCCAGCATTACCGGCGGTCAGGGCAGCTATGGGCTCGAGTTCTCCCATTACGAACAGGTACCGGGCAACGTCCAGCAGCAGATTATCGACGCGTCCAAAAAGGAGCACGAAGAAGCGGGCCATCATTAGCGCGGCGTGCGTTGTCGGGTAGCGGGTCGACCCCTGTTCCATCCCGCCTTGGTACCCGGAGGCTCGGTAGGGACGGTGTACGAAAACCGATTGTGCCGTCCGTCGTCGCACAGGTTTGCTGATGACTTCAATAGAAAGACCACAATGATCGATCCACGCATCACGAAACTGGCCGAGGTCTTGATCGGCTATTCCACGGCGCTCAAGTCGGGTGAGAAGATCCTCATCGAAGCGATCGACGTCCCGCCCGAAATGACCTGCGAACTCATCCGCGTGGCGCGGCGCGCGGGCGGTCACCCCGTTGTTTCCTTGAAATGCAATCAGGTCACGCGGGCGTTGCTGTTGGAGGGTACGCCGGAGCAAATGGACCTGTGGGCGGAGACGGAAGCGCTGCGTATGGGAAAAGTCGACGCCTACATCGGTCTGCGCGGCAGCCCCAACATCGCCGAGCTGTCCGACGTGCCCAAGGAAGGGCACAAGCTCTATCAATCAACCGTCTGGCAGCGCGTGCATCAGGAGATTCGGGTGCCGAAAACGAGGTGGGTCGTACTCCGCTGGCCCAGCGCGTCCATGGCGCAGCAAGCCAATCGAAGCACCGAGGGCTTCGAGGATTTCTACTTCAACGTGTGTACCATGGACTACGCGCGAATGGCTGAGGCGATGAAGCCGCTCGCCGACCGCATGAACAAGGCGGACCGGGTGCGCCTCGTGGGACCCGGTACGGAGCTTTCGTTTTCGATCAAGGGCGTCGCGGCCATCCCTTGCGACGGGAAGCTCAACATTCCCGATGGTGAGGTCTTTACCGCACCGGTGCGCGACAGCGTAAACGGCACGCTTCAGTACAACGCCCGAACCATCTACCAGGGCGTCGTTCACGACGACGTGCGGTTTGAGTTCAGGGACGGCAAGATCGTCGGCGCGACCAGCAGCAATACCGCCAAGCTCAATGAGGTACTCGATACGGACGAAGGAGCCCGCTACATCGGCGAGTTCGCCATCGGCTTCAACCCTTACATCACCGAGCCCATGCTCGACATTCTTTTCGATGAGAAGATCGCCGGTTCATTTCACTTCACACCCGGTCAGGCCTATGACGAAGCGGACAACGGCAACAAGAGCGCGGTCCACTGGGATATCGTCTGCCTGCAAGACAAAACCCACGGCGGCGGGGAGATATGGTTCGACGACGAGTTAATCCGCAAAGACGGGTTGTTCGTTACGGATGATCTTAAGGGACTCAATCCGGAAAACCTGAAGTAGGCCGGGCAAAGCGGCCGCCATCGGTGTTCTAAGAGACGCTGCGAACAGGGGGTGCGCATCAGAAAGCGCGGCGGGACAGGATCAAGCGCGCCGAACGAACTTACGGACGTAGCGCAATTGAGCATTGGACGCGATGAATGACCTATTCGACTTTTTCGTAGACGACTTCACCAGTAGCTACCAAATCAGATATCCCATTGCTCGTGTTAGCTGTGAAGTGAAAAAGCGTGTCTGCCAAAATGCGGTCCGCTACGAATCGTCCACTAAAGAGTACATTCGCCTGTCCTACGATTTCGCCTTCGTTATCGGTGACGGCGATGATTGTTCCTGCTGAAAAAGACCCGTCGTTGTTGATGCCACCCACCAATTCGCCGCCATTTGCGTCCGTGATCATTATAACACCATCTTCCTGGGTAATCTCCCCGATGAATCCTTCCGTCACGATTGGCTCCAAGCTCGAGCAAGATTCCGGATTCGTGTTGCGCTCGCAATCCCTGCAAGAGGTTAACAGCCCGCTCACAATTCTGTATTGCCCAGACAATTCGGTTCCGGTTGCATTTCCGGGTGGGATGGTCAGCACGTCGTCGGCTGTAATGCATGAGACTACTGTTCCCGAAACGGGTGACTGCGGGAGCACGTCTTGAGATGGGGTCGTTTGTGGAGCCTCGGAATCAGCCGGAGGACTCATGGGACAGCCGGCTATCAGAAATAGTACGCCAAACAACGAAAGACCGGATGTCCATTGTGACACAATCCTCTCCTTCCAAAATGAAACATGCCTTTTTTCAATCTGACATGTTACAGAATGGAACCTGTACAGTCAAACCTGGGCGGTAATGTTTCCGTAAGGAAGGAGATGAAATGGCGTGAGTTCACTCAGCATTTCTTCGGCCAAGTATAATCTATCAATCATCGTTCATGAGTACCCAGATGCGTTTGAGGGGAAGTTCGGTCTGTACCGAGTCGGGCAGGCGGTCGTAGGCGGCAAAGAGGGCGTCGAGAATGTCGCGGGCGTCCCACAGCCGCACGGTGAAGAAGCTCGACGCCGCTTCGGTCCGCACGGTCGCGCGGAATCCACCCCACGAAACCAGCAAACCCTGATCGGCGTGGAATTGCTGCATCGTGCCGCGCAGTTCACGAAACACCTTTACGCCAACCGGGGTGGTTCCGGATTTCACCTGCACGCACAGGCGCGGATGATCGAAGCCCATGCGCCCGGAGCCCGCGAGAATGTCCACCCCGCCGTCGGGGCCTGGCGGTGACATACGCGTCAGGTATCCTTCGGCGCGCAAGAGGTGGTTCACCAATCCCGCCAGGGCGTGGCCATGAAAACGCGAGGCGACAAAACGAACCAATTGATCGCGCGCCGTTTGTTCGAGATCGATGGTTGGCTCTTCGGGCGAAGCGGGTTCCCGTTGGGGAGCGCCCGCGGCGAGCATGGCACGAATGCGCCGTTCGGCATCGTGACGCTGAACCCGATAGACGGTGAGCATGGCGCCGAAGGAATAGAGAAGATCGTCGTCGAATGCCGACCGGGGGATCTCCGGGCGGCGCCATTCTATTGATCGAGTATGACGGGGTTCGTCGCCGGCGGAATCGGTGTAGGTGTAGGGTCCTGTGATTTCGCCGATGGCGATGGTCGAGCGCGATCCGATCGGCAGAATGGCCAGATCGCCGATGCCCATGCGGTGGGCGAAGGTGTGAAGCTGCCCCGCATGGCTCTTGGCACGGCTTTCGCGGACTTCCGGGTACACGCGGCGGAACGCGGCTTCTGTCCTGGCGCGATCCTCAAGGGCGGTGAGGTCGGGCATACGCCGCCATCCGATGGCGATGCGGTTATGCTCAATCGCCCAATCGTCATATTCGCCGAGCTTACCCGCGCGTACCAACCAAACCGCCATGACCGAAACTCCTCACGTTTTTCCAAACGCCCCACGCTTTGACGCGCTACGGATCGAGCTGCCAACCGGTGCAGCCATCGAATCACGATATTGACCGGTGAATCCCATCAGCCGGGCGACCCACAACAACGCCGCGTGGTCTGTCCCGCCCGACGGGTTGTCGACCCGGCTTCCTCAATCCGACCGGTCGCGGGCGGGGTGACGACCCGTAACGATCTTACCATTCAGGGGGGTACGATATCTCGCATGCGGAACATTGCCCGGCAAAATTCGGGCGATACATCGGTTCGCCAAATAGGGGTTTCGGTGATAGCATGACGGAGCGCGCCGGAAATCCTGGCTGGTCGGACGTTGCTGGCATGGTTCTTGCACGACGGCGGTTCGTGCCCTGCTGATCGCTCCAGGACGCATCCGGAGTCCGGCGATCAATGTGCAGGGAGTACCGGTATGCGGTTGATGCCGGCTTCGCATGCGTAGCGGCACAAGCGACAAGAGGCAGCACCGAGACCGTTTGCCGACTGTTTACCGGTAATGACGTCGGGCCTTGTTTGTGTGTTCCGCGATAAGAAACCTGATCGAGAGAAACGTGCCCGGACCATACCCACCGGCGAGAACGACGCCCGGGCTTTGTATCCATTGTTCCGTAGGAGTAGGAAAATGCCTCCGTTGAATCCGTTTGCGATTGCACAACAACAGTTGGACGAAGCCGCCGAGCGACTCGGGCTGGACAAAGGCACCCATGAGTTCCTTCGCTGGCCTATGCGCGAATACCATTTCACGGTTCCCTTGAAAATGGACAACGGCACGACCCGGGTGTTCAAGGGGTATCGGGTTCAATACAACAACGCCCGGGGTCCGACAAAGGGGGGTTTGCGGTGGCATCCGGAGGAAACAATCGATACGGTTCGCGCGCTGGCGGCGTGGATGACGTGGAAGACGGCCGTGGTCGACATCCCCCTCGGCGGCAGCAAGGGCGGGATCACGTGCAATCCCAAGGAGCTCTCCGACGGTGAAAAGGAACGGTTGGCGCGTAACTATATCCGTGTCGTAGGGCGTGAGCTTGGCGTGCACCGTGACGTGCCCGCACCGGATGTCTACACCACGCCTCAAATCATGGCCTGGATGATGGACGAATATGAAACCATCGTCGGGCAGTCACACCCCGGTGTGATTACCGGCAAGCCGTTGAGCGTGGGGGGATCGCAGGGGCGCGGTGATGCGACGGCGCGCGGCGGCGTCTATTGCGTACGCGAAGCGGCTAAGGCGCAGGACATCAAGCTCGATAACTCGACCTATGCGATTCAGGGGTTTGGCAATGCGGGACAGTTCGCGGCGACGCTGCACGCGGAGATTCTCGGCGGCGGAACGCTGCTGGCTGTCAGTGATTCGCGCGGCGGCATCATCAACAAAAGTGGTCTCGATCCGGAGGCGGTCGTTCGTCACAAACGCGAGACGGGTGCGGTCAACGGATTCCCGGGTGCCCAGCCGATTTCCAACGAAGATTTGCTCGAGTTACCGTGTGACGTGCTCTATCCGGCTGCGCTGGAGGGCGTGATTACGGAAAAGAACGCGTCGAAGATCAAGGCGAAGGTGGTGTGCGAATTGGCCAACGGACCCACCACGCCCGAAGCCGACAAGATTCTCTTCGAGAAGGGCGTCTACGTGCTGCCCGACTTTTTGGCGAACGCGGGTGGGGTGACGGTTTCTTACTTCGAGCAGGTGCAGAATAGCTACAATTACTATTGGTCGCTGGAAGACGTGCATCAGCAGCTTGATCGCCGGATGACCGACGCGTTTCACGCGGTGCATGAGATGTCCAAGACCGCCAAGGCGCACAACCGCCTGAGCGCCTACATGGTGGCGGTT
The DNA here is from genome assembly GCA_964637715.1 of uncultured Phycisphaeraceae bacterium. GTDB lineage: Bacteria > Planctomycetota > Phycisphaerae > UBA1845 > UBA1845 > CAZWWW01. The sequence continues at coordinate 12,595 of CAZWWW010000017.1, forward strand.
TCGCGCGTAGCGGAAGCATGCAAGATTCGCGGGTGGGTGTAAAGGGGGACGATGGGTCACGTCTGCCGGTAGCGAATCCGCGGACCGGCGGGCCGTTGGCCTCTTGACGAACAGCGCGGTCTGGCGTATCTGAGTCCTACGGTACCCGTGCGTACGGGGACCCGCCATCCGGACTTAACGTCAGGGGCGCTGCGTGTTCTCCAAGAAAGTCGTCAGTCCTGAAGCGCTCACGTTCGACGACGTGCTGCTGCTGCCGCGCCGATCCTCGGTCACGCCTGAGCAGATCGACGTCAGTTCCTTTGTGACCCGCAACATCCGACTCAACATTCCGCTCGTCTCGGCGGCGATGGATACCGTTACCGAGTCGCGTCTGGCGATTGCCCTGGCACAGGAGGGCGGTATCGGCATTATTCACAAGAACCTCTCGATCGAAGCGCAATGTCGCGAGGTTCATAAGGTCAAGCGTTCGGAGAGCGGCGTCATTCTCGACCCGGTCACGCTCGGTCCGGATGAGCCCATCGCCGCGGTCAAAGAGATCATGCACCTCCAGAACATCTCGGGGGTACCGATCGTCGAGGACGGCGGGTGGCTCGTAGGCATTATCACGCGGCGGGATATGAAGTTCCTTGAGCACGAGGATCTGAGAATCCGAGACGTGATGAAATCGAAACGCCTCGTAACCGGTCCGCCGGGAACCACGCTCAAGGACGCCGCCGACATCCTCAAAAAAGCCAAAGTCGAGAAGCTGTTGTTGGTGGACGACAAGAATCGACTGACCGGGTTGATTACCATGCGCGACATCGAGCGGAGCCGGAACTTCCCGGGTAGCTGCAAGGATGAGCGCGGGCGCCTTCGTGTGGGTGCAGCCGTCGGCGTCCACGATCTGGAGCGGGTGGACGCGTTGATTGAAGGTGGTGTAGACGTCATCGTCGTGGATACCGCCCATGGTCACAGTGACAACGTGATCGAGAGCGTGCGGGCGATTCGCAAGAAACACGATATCGATTTGATTGCCGGCAACATCGCCACGGCGGAGGCGGCTACGGACCTGATAGACGCCGGGGTCGACGGGCTGAAGGTCGGTATCGGGCCGGGCTCTATTTGTACCACGCGGATTGTTTCCGGTGTGGGCGCGCCGCAGCTTACGGCGGTGATGAGCGTCGCCACCGTGGCGACGCCGGCGGGCATTCCGGTCATTGCCGACGGTGGGGTACGACAGTCGGGCGATTTGACCAAGGCGATCGCCGCCGGGGCGCACAGCGTGATGATCGGATCGTTGTTTGCCGGGTTGGAGGAAGCGCCAGGTGAGTCGGTCACCTGGAAGGGACGGCGGTTCAAGGAATATCGGGGGATGGGTTCGCTGGGGGCGATGGTCAAGGGCTCTGCGGACCGATATGGTCAATCGGCCTCGTCGCCGGCGACCAAGCTCGTTCCGGAAGGGGTGGAGGGGCGCGTACCGTTTCGTGGTCCGTTGGCGGATTTCGTCTATCAAATGGTCGGCGGATTGCGTGCGGGTATGGGTTATTGCGGAACGCCGACGATCGAGGCGCTGAGACGCGACGCCCGGTTTTGCCGCATCTCGGTAGCCGGGGTGGCGGAGTCGCATCCGCACGACGTAAACATTACCCGAGAGTCGCCGAATTATGTTGTGGAGCACCGCGATGAATGATCGACGTTCCGTGCGATGTGTGGGCTGGTTGTTTGCTGTTCTTGGAACAATACTGGTGTCAGCAGGTTGTCACCCACAGGCGTGCCCGTTCTACGACCCTTACGCCCACTGCGCCGCGGTGACCACCGCCTCTTCCGAAGGGGCGATGGCGGCGGAAACGACGCAGCGGCAGGATCATCGGAGTTTTGATACGGTTACCGTCGCGCCGATGAGCGGTGCGGTAACGCATGGCCCGCTGTACTTCGAAGATGGATTCGGCGATTTCATTACGGACGACGGTACCTTTGCGTGGACGGGCGAAGACTTCGTCTATATCTTCACCTGGCGCGGGCGGTTCCTGGCCAACATCCTCTTCTACCCGATCAGCCTGATAAACACGCCGCCGTGGCAGGTGATGACAAGCGACGGCGCGGCGAGCCGCGAAGTGCTTTGGATCAGCCACGACGCGCAGCCGGTTGCTACGGCGTGCTGCGGGTGCGTCACAACGCCCCCGGGAACAGAGCCGGTCGACGCGGGATAGAGGCAGCGATCATACTGTGCTTCGCGCGTTGCACGAGGATCACCGGCGCAGGGGCAAACGAGTTTGACCCTGCGATCTTTCTCATGGGCCCTTATAAGGTCATGGTGGCGCGACCGGGCAGCACGACGGCGATCGTCTTTCGGTAGGGGCGTTGCGTTCGGATCGCGTTGGCTCGTGTGGCGGAAAGGCTGGACATCACAAGCGGTTATGGAGTCTTTCGAATCGGCGCGGTCGAACCTTACGCGATGTCCGGGCTGTGGTGAACCGCTGGCCCGGCCCACGCCGCCCCGGTGCCCGCTGTGTAACCACGGTTTTGAGGATTGCAGGGCTACCAGTGACGACTGAACGCCCTATGCGC
>CAZWWW010000018.1:0-15052 GCA_964637715.1 uncultured Phycisphaeraceae bacterium
AGTTCATTTCGCTGGCGTGCAATCATTGTGACGACCCGGCGTGCATGAAGTCGTGTCCGGTCGATGCGATCACGAAGCGTGACGACGGCATCGTTTTGATCGATCAGGACAAGTGCATCGGCTGCCGGTATTGTATGTTCGCCTGTCCGTACGGTGCGCCCAAAATCGACACCGATACGGGAAAGGTGAGCAAGTGTACGATGTGCGTGCATCGGCAGGACGCGGGCCTGGCGCCGGCGTGCGCCACGGCATGCCTGACCGGCGCCATCGAGTTTGTCGAGGATTTCGTGGGCGACACCGAGCACATGCCCGACGGATTCAACGATCCGGCGCTCACGAACCCGAACATCGACTTCGTGCTGGCGGAATAGCGTGATGATGAGCGGTAGTGACAACGCGCATGCCGGGCTCGTCGACCTTGGCCGTGCACGAAGTGACGTGTATGCGTTTCTTGCAAGCGCCTTTTTGGCGCCGCCGTCAGACGAGTCGCTTCTTGCGCTCGGCGATACGCAGTTTCTCGGTGGTGTGGCCGTGCTGTTTGGTGCTGAGTCGTTCAAAGCCCTTAGACAATACGCCGGGGCAGCCGAGCGCACGGCGGAGCTGCAGCGACAGGCGCACCAGGAGTTTATGAACCTCTTCAAGGTGCCCGGCGGACAATACATCACGCCGTACGAATCTGTGTTTCGTGATACCCGCGACGTCGGAGGGACGCAGGTCGAAGGGCTGCTCATGGGACAGTCCGCCGTGAACGTGCAGAAATGGTACAGGCTGGCGGCACTCGAGATATCCGAGGAATACAAGGATCTTCCCGATCACATCGGGCTCGAGTTGAACTTCCTCGCGCACGTGTGCGCCAAGGAGCAGGAGTTCGCAGCCAAGCATGACCAGGCCCGTTTGACACGCGCATGGGAAATGGAACGGGATTTCCTCGCGGCCCATGTGGTCTCCTGGGCACCGCGGCTTCGTGATAAGTTGTACGAAAAGTCGCAGCACGCCTATTTCAGAACCGTCGCGGATCTGCTGGTGGAGTTCACCGGACGCGATCTGGCTACGCTGGAAACAGCGATCGGCCCCTCGTCTGGAAAACCCTTGCCTGAATACGAGGCCATCGTTGAATGATCCGCGCATTGTTCAATCCGGGAAACAACGCGACGGGTCGGCGCGTCCGGCGAAGACCATCGTCCGCACCGAAGCAAGTCAGCCGCCGCGATTTTCTGACGTTCGGCCAGGGTCGCCGTGGTGCGAACGGCACCTGGCGGGTGACGATCGACGCCGGTGACTGTACGGATTGCGCTGCCTGCACAAGGATCTGTGACGAATCGGCGTTGCGCCGGAGTGACCGCGGTTCTTTTGTTGCCTATACGCTCGACACGGCGTTGTGTACCGGGTGTGGCGACTGCGAAACCGTTTGTGCGGCCACGGCATTGAGCGTGCGACAGGAGACAGAGCCGGAACCAGGCGTCGTCGAGATTGTGCGGCTGCGGAAGGAGGAGTGCGCCCGCTGTGGACAAAGGCAGGCGGGTATGGTAGACGGCGTCTGTCCTGTTTGCCGCCTGACCGAGTCCTTGAAGATGCTGCGGAGGTAACCAGCGCATGATCGACGGATGTGGGCGAGAGATTGACCACCTCAGGTTGTCGTTGACCGACCATTGCAACCTGGCGTGCCGGTATTGCGTACCGCAAGGCGCGCATCCCGCCCGGCAGATGATCGATGCCTCGTTCGCCTTCGAGCTCGTCCGGTGGCTGTCCGAAGATCACGGCGTTCGACATGTCCGCCTCACCGGCGGCGAACCGCTGTTGTATCCGAACTTGATTCCGCTTGTGCGTCGCCTGTCATCCCTGGATCAGTTGAATGAAATCAGTTTGACAACCAACGGGCAAGCGCTTGCGGCGCAGGCGGCGTCGCTACGAGACGCCGGTCTGTCGCGTATCAATGTCTCGTTGGACACGCTCAATCCGGACCGCTTCGCGCATGTGACACGGGGCGGTCGTGTCGGTACCACCTTAAACGGAATCGAGGCGGCGATCGGTGTCGGGCTGACACCTGTCAAACTGAACATGGTCGTCCAACGCGGATTAAACGACAACGAACTCGTTGACACCGCCCGATGGGGTCTCGAATTGGGATGTGTTGTGCGTTTCCTTGAGGTGATGCCGATCGGGCCGCTCGCGCACGTGGTCGACGAACATCTCGTCCCCGCTGCTGAGATACTCGACAAGCTATCCGCGGCGTTCAAGCTGGTACCCATCCGAGCAAGCCTCGGGCAACCCGCCGTCGATTACGCAGCGACATCCGGTAGGTTAAGAGGTGTTATCGGCATCATCGCTCCGACGACGCGTCCGTTCTGCGGACGCTGCCGCCGCATCCGGGTCACCTCCCGCAGCAAGCTTGTTGCCTGTCTTCACGACAACCGGCACTTCGACCTGACCGAATGCTGGGATGGTCGGTGTCTTGACGAAGCGGGCGCCAACAAGATCCTTGAGGCGTCCATCTTGAACAAACCGGCGGAAGGATCGCGGTCGCAGTCACTCACGATGATCGCACTTGGAGGATAGTGCAAACTCTATTCTTGTGCAGCGCTTGAATCACTCTCTCATCCGGCACCTACTCGCGTAGGTCCGGCGGCAGCAGCATGGGCGTGTTCCGATCGACGTTCACGAATCTGGTAGCCATGCCGGGAACTTACCACGGATCGCCGAAAAAAGCGCGCCAAAAAGTCCGACAGACTGTTAGCGCTGCTTGTTCGTCTGATCAGGTGTGGGCGTTGAGTGGCGTGGTGACGGCCGCGTTATCGCGAACGTGCCATCATGTCGTCCTTTTCGACCTTTCTCACGGCTTTTCGCATCTGACGACGCTTACGCTCAGAGGGCTTTTCGTAGTAGCTGTGGCGCTTCATATCCCGCGTGAGTCCTTCGCGCTGACACAGCCGTTTGAATCGCTTGAGCATCTGTTGAATGGACTCGTTCCCGCGTGGTCTGACCTTGATCACTGAACCTCCTTTTCGCCGATACCGGCTGCAACCAGACTATTCTGCTTCGCTGTTGACAATTCACAACCCCGATCCGTACTCGGAGCGGGGCATTGTATGCTAGTTCCAGATCGTCCGCCAGTGCAACTGCATTTAGAAACTATTGTTGGGTGCAAGACACTTTACAGCAATATCCGTTATTGTGTATCGCCGTATCGAGTCGATTCGCCGGATGAAACGATGATTCGATCGCTACACAAGAATAGAGCTTGCTCTAGGCGGCATCCAGGTAAGGCAGGTGGTTCGCCCGGCCAGGCCGGGGGGTTCACCTGCCTCGACCATGGCAGGTCAACCTTCCGCCTTGAGGCGAAAGAACGACCTGCCCTACCGTTTTTAACGACCGCCGATCCTATCGCGCACCCGCGATTGGTTGGCGACTAAACGGTGATCGCCGACGCTTGTGCGTCCGATAATGTTTATGTGTCTCCCATCTCCTTCATCGACAATCTGAGATCGGGATGCTGAGTATTTGTCACGGAATGGCCTGTCAATGCCCGGTTCCCACCGGTTTGGCCCACCACGTCATCTTCTGCGAGCCGGGGAAACCGGTCTGCTTCATGCGATTGCAGCCAGGGGGCGGATGTTGTTCGTCAGGCCATCCAGTGTGAGTGGTTTGGACAGGTCGATCGGCAGAAACACGCCGTGGTTGTGGTCGCTGGCAAGGATGATGAGTCGATTGTGGATCACGTCGAAACCGGTTTCCTGTGGCTGGTGGCCACAGATGAAGTAATCGGCGTCGAGCAGGTCGCCAAGCGCCGCCAGCTCCTCCTCTGTTTGATACCGGCCCCACACCAGCAGATGGGCGGAACCGCGCTCAGCGAGGTCGTTGGCCGACGGCGCGTGCGAGAGGACGGACGGATCGAAAGCGGGAAAATCGCGCGGGCTGGGGAGTGAATGGGACAGGAACACCCGATTCGGCGTTCGCGCGCCCAACGGAAGCGAAAGCAAAAACGCCCGAATCGCGTCCATAACCTGCGGGCCTAACGATCCATAGGCCGACTGAACCGCGTCCTCGAAATCGACGGTGACGAGCCGCCCGTTTTTGGTGATCTCACTGCCCGTCAGTTGGGCGATATCATGGTTTCCCATCAGGAAATGTACCTGATCGGGGAACTCGATCTTCCACCGGGCGGCAGCGAGCAACACCTCGTAGGAGCCGTCGCGCGGCGTCACGGGATCGACTTCCTCGTGAATGATTTCGTGGAGAATGATATGTCTCGGGGCGAAGCGTTCGAGATCACAATACCGCTGCAAGCGCTCGAAGTTGCGGCGATGACCGTGAAGGTCGCCGGTCATGACTAGCTGTCCGTAGTTGGGGAACTCGATCGTGGACCCCTGGAGCAGCCCATCCGTTCGGTTCAATTCAGCGGCGTGCAGAAAATCATCCGCGACCCTTGCGGCGTCGGTCATAGAGCTTCCCCGTCGCCGGGATCGTTGCCATCGACTCCCTGCGAGGCCGTCATGTCGGCGCGTGTTTTGCGCACGGATGCGCGGTGTTTCTTCCATAACTGTTGCGCCGTCGCAAGTCGGGCGGCCACCTGTTTCATGTCCGCCGGGCGCTCCGTGGGGTTGTCTCGACAACACTCCATCACCAGCGTGGACAGTGAGCGAGGAATCTTATCATTCAGCTCAATCGGGGCAACCGGTTTTTCCGGTTTGGCGCCTTTGGGACCTACGACCTGACGGTCTATGCCGCTCAGCGCGGTGGGGTACGTCTGCTGGGTCAACACCCAGTACATGGTCGCCCCGAGATTATACACGTCGGTACGGGCGTCGAGCGGAAGGCGGCGCACCTGTTCCGGAGCGATGTAGTCCGGCGTTCCCTGGATGCGTGTTTTCTTGTGGTTCATCTTGCAGGATTGTCCGAAGTCGATGATTTTGACCACGCCGCCCTGGGCGACCATGATATTTGTTGGTTTGATGTCGCTGTGTACGAAGCCCGCCTCGTGCGTGGCCTGGAGCCCTTCCGCGACCCGCCGAAAGAGCGTGAGAAACGAGTTCAGGCGGTTGGGCAGGGCGGTTTCGATCGGCAGACCGTCGACGTATTCCATGACCAAAACAATCTCACGTACGACGAGTAGTTTCTTGACGCGGTGGATTTCAAAACTGTGGCGAAGATTCGGGTGGGTCAGGTTGTGGCTGACGGCGTATTCCGTCTCGACTTGTTCAACGAACTTGTCATCATCTGCGCTGTTGCGGACTACGTGCTTGATCGCGAAGCGCTGGCCCGACGTAAGCTGCGTGGCCAGGTAGATCTTCGACGCCGCACCAGTCCCAACCTGGCGGATGACGCGGTACCCGGGGGGTTCGAAAGCCAATGGTCTCTCCTTGCTCGTTCATCGTCGACCCCGCACGCGCACACCGCGGCGTGTTCAGGCTTTATCGAACGACCGATCAAGGAATCTTAGCAAGTCCCGCTCGCCTGACCAAGAGACACGCGGACCGCGCCGAAGATACAGGCCGAAGCAACCGTGTGGCCTGTGGCACATGTAACACCAGGCTGGTGGCGGGAATCGCGCGACGGGGGGGGCAGGCGGCGTGAGAAACATAGACGATAAAGCGCTCCCAGCTCCCGCTCTTCGAGCACGCAATGGCTTTGTAGCGAACGCCCGGCACAAAGCCGTCACCCGGAGCAACGAAACGAAAGGGACGCGCATCGCTGCCGTGGCTGTTTGGCCAGGCAAGCGTGAGCGTCGTCAGTCGTTCAACAGTTTGTCGTGGAGCGATTCTCCTTGTGCCCCCCAACGTTGTAGTAGGTTTTCGCACCAACCAGCAGCAGCAGCGCCAGGACCACCAGGCCCCACTCGGACACTGTGGGGATGGATGCCATGGCTGGCTCAATAGTAATTGCCTGTTCGATTCCGAAAAAGACGAAATCCGTGGGCGGGTCGATTCGGACGAGAATGAACCCCTTTTTTGTCCGGTCGATCAGTTTCCCCTTCAGTCGTACATGCGGTACTTGGGCAGTTGGAGGCCCCTCAAGCACAACCTCGATTCGGGGTTGCTTCGGATCCGCGTCCCGGTCAACAAAAACATTGGATTTATCGATCAGCCGAGGCTTGGTCCCCGAAAAATCAGTCTTGTCAGGTGGGACCAAATCGCCCAGTTTCCCGAGATCGATGTCAAAGTCTCCGGTAGCGCCGGCGCCCGGGTTCGCAGTCAGTCTCTGTACGGAGACTGTTTTGGTCACTCCGGCGAGCTTGGAGATAAACTGCTCCTGCAACGGAAAGATCTTGACATGCGTGAGATCTGAAGGAGAGCCATCGATCGTACCATTGCACGCCTTGCCCTGCCACACTGCGTCAGCCATCACGGCATTCATCATCAACTGCCCGTGAAGAAGTTCGTGGTACAACAAAGTTTCGTTTGCCAAAACGCCCAACGGCGCGTCCGCTTCATCTGCCAACGTGCGTGTTGGATCGAGCATCATCCGAAACGTCATGGTCACCGTTTTTACGTTCTGCGCGTTAAACCCCGTAGCCGAAAAATCCATGAACATGGCGCCGACGACGGCTCCTCCTCCGATCAATCGTGCCCTTACGATGGCCTTGTTCCATTTGACCAGTTTTGCGTTCATGTTGACGATTACCGTCCGCGCGGGAGTGGAATCAGTTGCAGGGCAGTTGATCGATTGTGAAACCTGGCTCGTAAAAGCCATGATGATGTCATTTACTTTGCCGGTGTTGGGGATGAGGTTCGTGTGTCCGTTCAGGCGAGCGAGAATGGTGTTGAAAACGTTCTGCTCGTTCTGGGGTGGGTTCTGAAACGGCGGGACGGGCGGATTCTGTGCGCGCAACGGCCTCGCGCCAATCAGTACAAGGACAAATGCGAGCAAGCAAACGAAGAACCTGCTCATTAGCATAAGACGAGTGATAGCCGGGCGTTTGTGAACAAACATAGGATTTATCCTCCGAGCAACATGACTCTCTATGTCGTCGCTCCGGTTGCAAATCCGCTGTAGTTCTCGGCTTTAGCCTCCGGAGTGACAACGGCGAAGCGGTTGGCCCCGTTTCCATCCACCGTGGTAATAGACCTTCGCACCAGTTAGCAGCAGCAGCGCCATGACGACCAGACCCCACTCGGACACGGTCGGGACGACGATATCACAAGCAACCTGCGCACATAAGCTGCCCGGGAAAAACGACTCGCTTGCCCCATTACATTCGCCTTCCGACACGTTGTCCCGGCAACCGCCCACAAACGGATCGCTGTCGCAACATGCACCAAAGGTAACAGGAGGGCACGGGTCCGCACACGTATTTCCCGGCACGAAGAAGTTGGTGGGAAACTGCGCATCACATTCATCCTTAAAGACGTTATCGATACAACCGCCAACCAATCCTAAATTGCAGCACTGTCCCGGCAAGATTTCGATCACGCCTGGATTGGGTTTGCCGATCGTGTGCGTAAAGCCGTCAACGTCTATTAAGAACGTGTCTATGCCTGGGTTGGAAAAGGGCAGCGAAAGCGTGCCCACCACGCCCGGTTCAACAAAGAGCTTGATGGACATGAGGTATACCGGCTGCCCATTATCAACCCGCGGTGGGTTTACCACCATCGCCCCTCCACAGCCGAGCACGCTGGCCGAACATGCTGGAAGCTCTGACATGAATCCGTCAGGCCGCCCAGCATCAATGAAAACAAGCGGTTGGCTTAGACCCGCCGGGAGGTACGCCGGTGGTCCGAACTCGGCCAGCCATGTTGTGATGTCCCCAGCGCAGGCGAAATTCGACAACATGACGTCGAATTGAATGAAGCACCCTCCACGGGCCAGCTCGGCCGTGTTGCCGTCGACACTAAGGAACTCGCAATCGCTGCGGGCGACATTTGGCACCCCGTCTAGTGTAACACAACCCGTTGCCGTTGAGCCAGGGGCTTGATCCCCAGCGACCGCTTCCACGCCGTCGACCGGACGAGCGTTCTCTGTAAGCAGGGGTCCGGTATCTCGACCGGCATTCGGCGGAGCAGCGCTCGCTGAAACTGTTACGAAAATCATGCACAATGAAATGGCGGCGAAACAAGAGGCTGCTCTCATTTTTTTCCTTTCAATTGCGAACAGACGCAGCGCGGGCGATGATGAACCGGTCCGTGTCAAGCCCATGTGAGTGAGCTATCGATCTGCCTGCCCACCGGACGCGCGTTGCAGCAGCCTACCGGGCGGGCGTGTAACCACCACCATAAAGTTTTCTCGGACCGTATTCAATCAAAAAAACATGACTGACGCCCCAATGGTCTAATTGCCCTCAGCCGGATAATATATCATGCACGAGTGAACAACGCGCGACCGGCGGGTACGGCGTCCATCGGAACGGCGGCTACGCCAGGCCAACTGCCCCTGACTCTCTCATGCCAGCACACCACAGCGTTGCCGGGTGCATCCAGTTCCTGCAAGAAGTTATTGCACTGGGGTTTAAGGTGTTGCCCCGGAATCGTGAATCCGAGGAGCGTCTACGGCAGTAACGATCTGGCGCTTGACGACGGATCGAGTTCAACCGCCCGCCGCGCAAACTCTGTAGCTTTATCGTTAAGACCAAGTTTTTTCGCGACCAGCGCCGCCGACTCAAAGTAGGACGCCTGCTCGGGTTTGATGATGGTCAGCATTACATACTCGCGCAGCGCACAGGTCGCGTCGTTGACCTGCATGCAGGTATCACCGAGCGATTGGTGCAGCGCTACCTTGAATGGTTGGATAAACAGCGCCTGCCGGAACCAGTACTGCGCGTCTTGAAATCGCCCCTGCCGCCGATACAGCGAAGCCACCTTAGCGCGCACGTCCGCATCTCCATCGACAAGACGCGCCAGCTCGATCAGTTGGGGTAGCGCCTTGTCGGTTTCACCGCGCTCGAGGTAGATGCCCGCCAGTCCGCGCCAGCTTGCCGGATCGATTGGGAGGTTTCGCTGAAGTCGCTCCAGTGCTTCGAGCGCCCGATCGAACTCCTTTCTGCGGAGCATGATATCGGCCAGGTACTTCGGTCCGACCCAGCCGGTCGGATCAACATCTTGCAGGCGATTAATGGCGGGTATAGCCCTGTCGTCAACGCTGTTTCGGGCCTCTCCGTTTCGCTCCTGCCGGCTCAGCGCGTCTAGTCCGGCAACCAGCACCGTTAACGCCATCGGGTCGTTCTCATCTATGGCCAGGGCCCGCTTCGCTGTTTCGATCGCTTCCTTCGCCGCACCGGCGTCCTGTTGCGCTTTGGCCAATCGAGCCAGGATGCGCGCGTCGGTCGTCGTGGATTCGGCTTCGGTCTTTAGCGCGTCTACATCTTCCGGCGTAGAAAGATCGAGCTTCCAAGGAATAGCCTGAGCCCGCGCCCAATCACCGAAGGTGTTTTCGAATTGGTCGGCGTTGGTTTTGAGTACTGACTTAATCAACGCGGTCTGCGTTTTGCCGCTTTTGTATCCGCGCAGGAGTTGCTGGATCACGTCGTAGCCGAAGCGCTCGATGATATACTCCACCATCCACTCGCTTTGGGCGTAGGCCAAGGTTCGGTCGGTCGGACGTTTGGGGCGCATGAACCCCCAGTCGATCGACTCGAGTGTGAACAAGCGGTCGTGGCGGATCGCGTCAGCCAACAGTTTGCACCATTCAAACGGGCGCGGCGCGTCCTCCTGAAATACCGCCAGTCCTTCCGTGAACCAGTGGGGGATACGGTTGTCCGTCGCAGCAAGTGTGACGGTGTGGGTGAACTCATGGCGAAGCACCGTGGCCACGTTGTACGGGCCCATCAATTGCGGCGATTCGCGCGGCGACGCCAGGGCGATCACCCACCCCGTACACGCACCGACCGTATGAATCCAGGGCTTACCGGTAATGCGTACGGCAAAGGCACGCTGGGTGGGGAAGAACTCGATCTCGGTCTTGTGGGTAAGCGCGGTATCGTAATCAGCGGTCAACTCGTCGAAGAGATCCTCCAGGTATTCGGCGATATAGGGTCCGAAGCCCGGATCGGCTGCGGCATCGAACCGGATCACGAAATGGTCGGTTTCGTATCGTGCGAAGTGCTCGATCATCTCAAGCAGCTCGAGGGTGAACTTCGTTCGTTCGTTGAACGGGTCCAGCGCCCACGCCGCATCGAGCGCGTCTCGGGCTTTGTCTTCCAAACCCCACTGCATGTACATCATGCCCAGTTCCGTTCGCGCGTTGGCGTCGGTTGGTTCGTACTCAATAGCCCGCAGGTAAGCTTGTTCCGAGTCCGCATAGCGCCGAATGCCACCCAGCGCATCGCCCATGATTCGATAAAACCAGACCGAGCGCGGGTTGATGGCCGAGACGCGCGCCGCATAGGTCGCTTGCTGTGCCGGGTCGAGCCGACAAGCCGCGGCCGCGGCAGCCAGTGAGAGCGCCTCAACATCATGGGGATTGATCTTCAGCGCCTGCTCGCACGCAACCATCGCGTCGTCATACCGCCGTTCCAGGATCAGCTTACGTGCTCGAAGGTGAAACGCCGGCGCGTAGTTCGGATTGGTTTCGAGCGCGGCGGATACGCGTTGTTCGATCTCCTCGAATCCCCACCGATCCAGGGCGACGAGCCCCAATCCGACCTGGGCCTGGGGCAAGTGGGGGTTGATCCGCAACGCGGCTTGGTAATCCGATACGCTTCCGTCGTCGGGGTCGTTGTTGTATCGCTCACGCAACAGATCAGCCGCGGCGATGCGCGCGGGCCAATAGGTTCGATCAACGCGCCCGTAGGCGGTCTGGAGCATATTGCGCAGCGCGTGTTTGAGCCGCTGCACCACGTTGTTGCGCGTCAGTACACTATAACGTACGAACCCTATGGCCGTGTCCGTCAACCACGCCGCATCGGACTTGAGCCCGGCGCGCTCAACGATCTGTCGTTCGAACCATTGGTAGGCGTTGATGGCATCGTCTCGACGACCCAGAAGTTCGAGGGTTTCGCCCAGCACGCGCCGCGGAGCCGCAAGATTCGCATCCAGTTCGATGGCCCGGCGTGCGTGATGCACCACGTCGTCATAGCGCCCCACGTTTCGGAAGGCTTTGGCCAGGGCGTAGTGCCATGCGGCGGAAGACGCGTCAGCGTGCGACGTCAGTGCGTCGATCGCCTCGTCATACGCACCGGTTTGAATCCGGCAAGTAGCAAGACCGATGACCGCATCACCTGCGGTCTCCTTTGCGTTGGCAAGCGTCGTAAACGCCGCTGCTGCTCGTTCGTAATCTCCGTGCATCAGCCATTCACGGGCATCGCCGAGGCTGACGGGTTGGACGGATTCCGGCGCAGCGTCCGAAGACGGATCTGACGCGTTGTTTCGGGCTGGATCGCACAACGCGGTTGACGGTGCAAACAGCGAGACGGCAAGAACGACGCCGAGGCAGGTAGGCAGATATCGCGGTGTGAACGGTATGGGTATTGATCGGGCAACGGCACCCGCGACTACAGCCGCTACGACCACCGCGCGTTCGGCGTACACCTTTCCCACGGCCTGTGGGATCATCTCGGTGGACTCGGCGTTCAGGTTCACAATGGGCGTTCGGCGTACGACGTAACCACTAGTGCAGTGTCACAGCTTATTCTTAGGGTTTCGTTGTGGGTGGCATGGGCAAACTTGTTTGCCCGTGATCGTCCCCCCAGCAACACGGGCAAACAAGTTTGCCCATGCCACCCTCAAAACAAGGTGTGACAAAGCACTAGCGCGCTTTCTGATATTGTGTAGCGCCGAATCGAGTCGTTTTGCCGGATGAAACAGTGATTCAACCGCTACACAAGATCAAGATATAGAGCTTGCTCTATTCGGCAGGTGCGAACTTGCCGAGGAACTCCATCAGACGCTCCATGCGGAAGGGTTTGTTCAGATAGCCGTCAACGCCCAGGCTTTCGGCCCAGGTTTGATGACGCTTGCCGGTATTGCCGGTAATCATGACCACAAACGGACGCGAACCCTTCTTTTTTGTCGGCTTGAGTTTCTCAAGTACGAGGAACCCGCTGCGCTTGGGGAGCATCGCGTCGAGAATGACGATGTCGGGGTCGATTTCCGAGGCGACTTCCAATGCCTGGTTTCCGTCGCCCGCGGTTCGGACCGTGGCACCGGTTTCACCGATTAACGTTGACAGCGCCGTAGCCATGTCGCGGTCATCCTCAACGATCAATACTGTTTTTCCGTCCAGTGATACATCCAACGGTACGCCTCCCATCGCGCAAGGGATTGTTTCGTTCGAATCTTATGGGCTGTTGTAATAGAGTAGCGCATGCCTACCATGAGGGCAGATCGCCGCACTGCCCATTACGACAAACGCTCGCGGACCACGCGCTATACCCCAAAGGAAACATATTCCGTGTTGGGCGTGACCCGAACCCAGCGGGGGTCACACGACCGAGTATAGGAAGGTGGGCATGGCCGATCAAGCGGCCGGTCGAACGAGTCGCATCGTTCGATCCGGCAGCCAAAGCGGTCATGGGTTGAATAAGGTCCGCCCGTTGTGTCACGACCCCGGCGATCCGGTCGCGCTGGCGGCGGATTGATCTCGGCCCGAGGCGTTTGGCGGGTCGGCTTTTCCGTCGCGATGATTGCCCTTGGTTATGGAACCGGCGATGCCTTGGGTCAACGCTCTCAGATCGATACCGAGAATGGATTCAATCGTGGCGAGTGATTCGGTAAGGGTTCGAGCGCGCCCCATCGCCGCCCCTGCGATCGCCCGACCATTGCCGCTGTCGATGACGGTTACATCGCCGAGATCGATGTTGTTGACGCTCTTGGCCATTTCTTTGACCACTTCAGGTAGCTGCTCAACAAGCATTACCTTCAGTGCGTCGGGGTGTTTTTGAATCGCCTGTCCGATGCACTCGAGCGCGGCGGCCCGGGCTTTGCCTTCTTCACGCACCGACGCCGCCTCACCCTCCGCCTTGGCCTTGGCGACATCGCGTCCGGCGTTGGCCGCCTGAACTTCCGTGGCGTTGAGTCGCTGTTCCTCCGCTTTGGCGGCGGCTTCCTGCTGCTCGGCCTCCTTGAACGCCGCCTCGCGCGCCAGCTCCGCCTTGCGGATGCGCAACTCATTATCCGCCTCGGCAATGGCTTTTTCCGCGCTCAGACGGGCCTCTTCCGCCTTTTGGAAGGCAAGGGCTTCCGCCGTTTTGGCTTCCGCGTCGCGCTCCGCTTTGGCACGCCGTGCGGCGGCGTTGGCTTCCGCTTCTTTGATGGCCGCGTCAGAGGCCTGTTGCGCTTCAGCCTTTCGGGCAGCCGCCGTTACCTCCGCACTCGCCTTACGGGCGATCGACTCGAGGTATTGCTCGTCGTCGTGGACGTTTTGAATGTTGACGCTGTCGATGATCAACCCGAGCTTACGGAAGTCGTCGGTCACTTCGTGCATGACCGTGGCGACGAACTTATCGCGGTCTTCGACGATTTCTTCGGGGGTCATTTTGCCGATTACGGCGCGAATGCCGCCCTCCAGGGTCTCGCGGGAAACACGTTGCAGCTCAACAGCCGGTTGATCGAGAAACCGCTCGATCGCGTTCGCCCGCTCGCCCGGATCGGAGGATACCTTCACGTTGGCAACGCCGTTGATGGAGACGGGCATCATGGTTCCACCACCCGCCTGCGCGCTGACCTCAAGTTGCACCTGCATGTTGCGCAGGCTCAACCGCGAGACCTTCTCGATGATGGGGATCACCAGGGTTCGTCCGCCGATTAGTGTACGATACCCCAGCCCGTCCTTCTGCCTCTTTCCGCTGATGATTAGCATCTCGCTGGGGTTGCCGACCACCATCAGTTTGGCAATAAGAACGACGAGCGCCACGATGACAAGCAGCAAACCGCCACCGATCAACACGCCGGGCGGAAGCTGCGCGTTTTGTGCTAAAAGATGTGTATTCATTGGGATACGTCCTTTCTCTATGTTTGCCTTCGCTGTGCGAAAGCGATCGCCGAGCTCGCCACGTCGTGGCCCGTCGGCTGTTCCGTGATTGTTCGTGCGACGCGGTTCCGGCGCGTCTTTCCTGGCATCCGTTCAGCGGTACGCCTGTTACGGAGGGGGCCCGGTTTCGCGCACGAAGACCGCACGCACTTGCGGTTTTGCTCTTGGTTACTTGGCCGCCTCAATATCATCCCGGACTCCCTCGCCCAGGAACTCGTACTCCTCGCGCGAGACGACTTCGACGACGCCTTCGTGATAGGCGACCACACCCACCTGTTGTCCGGCGGCAAACGATTGGTCCGCACGTTTGGCAACCGCCGGTACGTAACGATTGCCGCGACCGACGCGCATGACGATTTCGCCGGTCTTTCCGCCTTCGACGGCGATGGTCACGCGACCCAGCCTGTTGATGTAGTCATCGGGTTTGGTTGTGCTGTCACCGGAGTTCTTGCGAAGCCTGCGCATCAATTGATGGACGCCCTGCCCGACAATCAATCCGCCCGCCAGCGCGGCGCCCAGGGTCACCCCGCGTGGGCTCTTTGACAGGTGGGTCATCACCACGCCGATCAGACCAAAAACCGCCATGAAGAACACGACGAACTGAACCGAAAACCAACTCGCCAGCGCCCCGGGGTGCGCCCCGTCTGTGTCAACGTCAACGTCGGCGTCCGCGTCGACGTCGACATCAACATCAACATCCACGTCGACATCTACGTCCACGTCGACATCAAAGTCGGCATCGGCGTCCCCACCTGCCACTGTTGAAATGAGCAGCAGACCGCCACCGACGATCAGGCAGATCCAATAAAGCGCCGTTACCGTCGCAAAAGAGGCAGCCGGAATGTTCATCATAAACTCGAACATGGCATTCACTCCCGGGTCGGAATGAGCCGACCCGACGCACCATCAACAAACAAGAGGTGTTGCTATAACAAGGCTACACCGTTGCCGGGGCGGTGCCAAGTTGAATCCCCGTCGATGTTTATAACAGCTCGTAGGGCAGGTGGTTCTCGCGGCACGGCGGGAGGATCACTTGGCTCAACCTGCCGCCTTGAGGCAAAAGAACAACCTACTGCTCTTTCACACCTTGTTTCTGGTGTGGCAGGGGCAAGCAGCAGCCTGCCCGTTTCGTTCCGGGGACCCCCCCCCCCCCCCC
>CAZWWW010000019.1:0-14882 GCA_964637715.1 uncultured Phycisphaeraceae bacterium
CATCGGCGGCCAGCGCTTCGACTGGCACCGGTTCGACGCCCACGCGCTGCCCGGGTCCATCGAGGACGCATCGTTCGACGTGGTTTCGATGCTCGCGTTGCTGGAACACCTTGACGACCCGCCTGCGGCGCTTATCGAGGCCCATCGCATGTTGAGACCGGGCGGGCTCTTGGTGGCGACATGCCCGAATCCGTTCTGGGATGGTGTGTCGGGTCGGCTCGGGCTCGTCAATGACGACCACCATGTGAATAGAATCGACCTGCGGAGTTTGCGAACGCTGGTTGAAGCATCAGGCTTTGACGTTGTGCAGGCGGGGCGTTTCATGTGGGCGCCCGTGGCGTCGCTGCCGTATGGACATATCCCGGTTCCTGTTCTTCTTGCCGCCGCCATCGACCGGTTTATTGACGGATTTCCCGGTATTCGAGCGCTGTGCGTGAACGCCTTTGTAGTCGCGCGTCGACCGACCCACGCCGGGTGTGTGACAGGATCGGCCCTCGCAAGAAAGGGTGGAGCGGGTCGTTTTGCGGTAGGGCAGGTCGTCCCTTCGCTCCAAGGTGGAAAGGGGTCCATGACAGTTTAGGCGGGAGAACTTACTGCGAGAACAGTCCCGGAGGGACGCAAGACAGTAGCCCAGGCGCATAAGCCCTGGGATCGAGTAGGCACGTGACCACGGAGCCCCAGCGGGGCGACACAACCCTTCATCACTGCTTTGAAACCCTGGTGTCGCCCCGCCGGGGCTTGGGGATTGTGATGCGTCGCGTTCCACGGGCTTACGCCCGTGGCTACTGGTTGGTCGCCCCGTTGGGGCTGTGGATGACCCGCCGATACTGTCATGCACCCGGTGGAAAGTTGACCTACCATGGGCGACGCAGGTGAACCCCCCGGCATAGCCGGGCGAAACACCTGCCCTTGAATCCGCCTAAAGTGTCTTACACACCGATGGATGAAACCCTCTTGGGGGCGGCGAGGCCAAGGAGAATGGGTGGGCACAGGAGCGGTGCGTATACACCGCACCCCCACGACGGGTGTCCTGCAGTCAGGGATCAGGTCAGGGCGAGAAACAGCCGCTCGACGGTACGATCGAGTATGACCTCGTCGGCGTAGCTTCCTCGGCGGATTCGATCGCGCGCGGTCAGCACTGTGGACAGGCGCAGATCTTCCGAGACGCTCATGATAGCGAGCCAATGTCGAAGTAAGCTGGGGGTTGTTCGATTCATCTTGACGAACACCGTAGTTGATTCAGCGCATTTTCGGCGAACATCTTCAAGGCGCCGCCGGGTCACGTTGCTCGATAGCGAACGCCGCCGCGCATGGATTCCCGCTCCACCTGATCGATCGGCATAAAGAGAGCCCGAGTTGAGTGCGGTGCCGAGAGAGGAAGGTCCAATGTTGTGTAGCGGTTGCATCGCCGTTTCATCCGCAAGACCGATTCGCCGATTCGATGCGGTGATTCGCAATAACCGAGGGCGCTGCAGCAGCCCAATGAACAGCCGCCCGTGAACATCAGCGACATCGCGTTGTACGTGGACGACCTGTGGGCGTTCGTTCATAGCTGCGCGCGGTCGCAACAGTTTCGGATTCGCACGAAACCCGCTCACTTCGGGTTTGGGGTTGGTCTCTTGGGGTTTTTTTGCGGTTTTTTTGCGGGTGGCGTTTCGTCGATCACAATGGCACTTTGGGGTATACCCGCTTTGACCAACCGTGCGGCCAACTCATCCAGTGCGGTTCCATCGACACCGGCGTCCGGTTCGAGCCGAACAGTAAACCGGTCCCGATCCCGTCGGCTTTCTTTGACGCGTTTGACCAATCCCACGACGGAGATCGATCCGGTCTCAACAGTCAGCGCCCCGCCGGGCTCGACAAGCACCCTGAGTTCATCGGCGGACCCCTCGTGTGCGGCGATCAACAACGTGCAGGCGGTTCCTACGGGCGGGATGGCCTCGGTGTTCGCCTCGAGCCAGAGCTGGTCGTTGTCGGCTGTGTGTCGCGCGCCCACCGAGATAAGCGCGGTTTCGAAATCAACCACGCAAATCAAGGTACCGTCAAGATCCGCCCCGAATCGTCCGTCGGGGGACCGCCGGGAACCACTGAACACCCACTGTATGTCCGACAATTCCTTTTGTTCTCCGGTTC
Source organism: uncultured Phycisphaeraceae bacterium (assembly GCA_964637715.1). Classification (GTDB taxonomy): domain Bacteria; phylum Planctomycetota; class Phycisphaerae; order UBA1845; family UBA1845; genus CAZWWW01. Next base: position 2,134 of record CAZWWW010000019.1, read on the forward strand.
GTCGGAGCAAGCGCCGAACCGGTTGCGCTGTTCCCGCACCGCATCGCACCAAGATATCAAGGGCCACGCCGTTCGGCTCGTACCAGCGATCGTGCGTTTCGTCGTAACGCACGGGTGAACCGGGCTCGAGACCAATCAGCCCCATGGCCTGATAGACGCGCTGGGGGCGGGCCTTGACCACGAAAATGCTCTCATGCTCTCGTGTCTGGGGGCTGCACGCGAGAAGTTCCAGCGGTCCGCGCCGCAACACGACCTGCGCATCCAGTTCAACGCGACGCCGCGACCAGTCGATCCGCACGCCCGGGGCGAATGCCCGCACACCGCCCGAGGTAGGCTTTTGGGAAGGCGTAGTCGGATTGGATCGATCGCCGGGCGCTCCGACCGCAAACGCGAACAAGCAAGGCCACACTGGCAGCAGCGCACGTACTGTGTTGGGGGTTGCGGGCGACTCGCCGTCTTGACCGGTGAACCAACTCAAAAAAGGCCTTTACAAAAAGAGAGGTTGCCTTCGAGCGTGTCCCGATATTGCGTATCGCCGAATCGAGTCGTTTTACCGACGGCCACAGTGATTCAACCGCTACATCAAAACAGAGCTTGCTCTAGCCGCCACGAAACGACGGAAACGCCAGCTCTTCCTGCTCGGTCTGGATGAACACTTTCGGCTTGATAAGGATGAGCAGCGTTTGTTCATCCTTGACCATGGATCGCGAAGAGTACGCGCGTTTGAGGATCGGGATTTTGGAGAGAATCGGAACGCCGGCTTCCACTTCCGTCTCGCTTGCCAGTTTTTGACCGCCGACCAACAACGTGCCGCCGTCCGGTATGGAGACAGTCGTTTGAACGCGCTGGCTGGACAGCGTCGGCAACTGAATAAACGCCGGCGTTGCCGCACCGCCACCGAATCCGCCGCCACCGGATCCGCCGCTGAACGGAATGGTCTGGAGTGCGAGCAGCCGCGTGATACCGGGGCGAATGGTCATCGTGACGTAGCGTTTGTCTGCCGAGACCGTCGCCGTCACATCGAGAACCGCACCAGAGTCGATCACGCCGGTCTGGGGCGCCTGGGCCACAGCACCGGTTCCCACGACGGGCGTCAACTGGCTGACGAAGCCCTGCTGAATCGTAACCGCCACCCAAGATCGCTGGCCATTGAACAACACAAGACGCGGCGCGGTCAGAACCGACGTACGCGAATCCGCCTGGGTCGCACGGATCAGAAAATCGACCTGGATGTTGTCAAGGAAGCTGCCAAACAGACTGAACGCCGGGGCAATCGTTTGACCGGCAAAACTGCCAGGAATGTCGCTGCCGAGATTGGCCGGATTCGTCAGACTCAGGAAGTTCGTGCTGATCGGAATGGGGGTGGCCTGGCTGCCCGACGCCCCGTTGGCACGTGGGATAAGCCCGGGTTGGCGGAAGGGCTGTTGAAGATTGGCCGGGTTGGTCGTCAGCGTCGACCCCTGCCCCTGAGGTGCGGTCGGCGTTACACCGACGCGCGACAGCGAGCGCGGCAGTAAGACCGGGGTGCCAAGAACCGGATCGGTCAATACCCCGCCGCCGTTGGGATCCTGTAGAAAGTCGAACCCGGCGTTCCCGGCGTTGAGCAGTACGTCGATGTCGACGCCCAGCTCCTCAAGGTAATGACTTGAGACGGTTACGAACCGCGCTTCGACAGCAATCTGTATGGCGCGCTGCTCGCGTAGCTTTCCCAACAGGTTCCCGATCGCGCGTTGCGACGACGAGTTTTGCGTAATGACCAGTTGACCGTTTATTTCGTTGATGGTTCCCACGGTTCCGCCGCGAGTGACCCAGCTATCGGGGGCCACGGTGTCCTGAATCAACTCGATTATTTTTTTGACGCGACTGTTCCGTTCGGGGTTGTCTTCCTGCTCGTCGTCGTCGTCGTCACCGGATCGCCACGGCGATTCCTGCTGTTGGGCCCGCGCGCGGCCCGCCCGGCGGTAGGTGTGGGTCAAATCGCTTGTCGGCGCGTCGGTGAAGTTCGGAATCTCCATGAGAAGATCCTGAATGTCGTAAACCGCGGTGTAGGTTTCTTTGTCGAGCGTGCGTTGAGTCGCGATCTTCAGCGTCCCATCACCGACGCTGAACCCCAGTTCCACCTCTCCGCCGCCGGCCTGTTCCAGCACTTCGGTAAGGGCTTTTTGGAGCGTGATTTCGTTGGGAATGGAAAGATCGATCGGCACGTCGCGCTTGACCCCGGCGCTCTTCAAATCGTGCCAGTTGACGATGATGTTGACACGCTGGGCGTCGACAAGCCGCTCAATGACCTGATCGAACGGCAACCCATGAAAGTCGACGGGAACGCGCCGCTTCAGGGCACCGAACAACTGCCGACTCCCCGCCAGTTCGCTAGGCCGAAGCCGCTCGGGACGGGCGGTCAACTCGGGCCAGTTGTCCGGGTATTGGAGTTCCAGGTGCCAGGGGATCTTGGCCTGCTCAACATCTTGAAGCGCTTTTTGGGTCTCTTCGTAAAACGCAGCCCGGTCGCGACGGGCTCCGCGATCCTGACGGACATCCTCCAGTTCATCGCGCATCCAGCGCGCCGTGCGATCCTTCGGGGCAATGACGATAATCTGATCAAGCACCGCAATCGCCTGATCCAACTCGCCGTCTTTGCGGTGCTGCATCGCCTGACTCATCAACGCTTCGACCTGACGTTTGCGGTTTTCGTCGTCCTGGCGGAGGCGCGCCGCGCGCTCCTGTTCAATCTGGCGGCGAATCTCCGCCACTTTGCTTTCGTTGTAGCGACGCTCTTCGTCTTGCACCCAGGACGACAACGCCTCGGACTCGCTCTTGAGGCTTTCATACCTTGATATGGGGTCAGCGAACTGACGTGCGGATTCCACAATCTGGCGGGCGCGAACCAGCATCTTCCGCGCCTCGTCGTATTGGTTGGCGCCGACCTGCGTACGGATCGTCGCCTCGACGTCGCGGTACTCCGCCACGGCACGCTGCCAGTTGATCCGGTCGTTGCGTCGAATCTGCTCGATAAGCGATTCCGCGCGTGCCCCGTCGATGTTTTCCACATGTTGCCGAACACGGCGCAACCCATCAACCGCCTCGGGGTATCCCGGTACCGCCGCCAGGGCATCCTGAAAAGCCTGCGCCGCTTCTTCGTAACGACTGTCCCGCACATAGTCGTTTCCCGCCCGTGTCAGGGTCCGGGCGCGCTCGACAGCCTCCGGCGGAGCGGACGGTTCTTCCGGGGAACGGGCCGGTTCTTCAGGCTCCTCCACGTCGTCGTCGCCATTCGCTTGCGACGGTTTGGCCGTACCCAGTCTTGCCAGCAAGCCTTCCGCCGCCCCCCGGATCGAATCCGTGGCGTACTCATTGGCCAAGACCGCCTCAGCCAGGGATCGCGCGCGGTCCGGATCGCCGTCGCCGAGCGCCACGTGGGCATCGTCGAGATTGCGCAAGGATTTCTCGTTCATCGTGAGCGCGGTCTGGATGCGCTCCAGGTAGTCGGTTCGTTGCTTTTGATGGTCCTCATCCAGTTCCGCCGGATCGATCCCGACGAGGATCTCTTGGGCGTCGAGGTACGCCTGCGCGTCGAATCGCGCGATCGCACGCGTCAAATCATCATTCGGTTCGGCATGAACAACGTGTGCCGAAAGAATCGGGAGCAGCAGCGCCCAGAGAACCACGGGCGTACTGACTAATATCGATCTGTGCAACGGATGTTCCTCCTCGCTGACGCTCACACGAAAAACAGGCCTGGACGGAACGAAGGCGGCGACGCCACCAACCAACAAGCAACGAAAACGCAACACTTTCCCCGCGACGCGCCGACCCCATGGACCCCGGTATCGTTCCTGTGGCGGCACCCCGGGAATGCGCCAAGCGCGCCGATTCTAGAGTCTACCCCCCCCCCCTGCAAGCCGTCGGGCGGATATTCCTTACGGTGCGATGAACGCAAACCGGTCTACAACAACCACCCAAACGGTTACAACCCTGTTTCGCCCCACGAACTACCGCGACCCGGTCTCGTCAGCGCGGGTTACGCCACAGCTTTTCGCCCCGATCGACGCGCTCGGTGGCGGACCGCTTGCCCGGTGCGGTTTTGTCCGCCGGAACGAACCGCTCGTGCAATCGCCCGTCTGCGTCAGCGACCACAGCGACGGATACAGGCTGCGGCGAGGCAATGGTGATTCCCTGACGGGACCTGCCGCGCTTGTGGTCACGATAATTCCTGTCGAAATCGAGCGAAACAATCGTCGCCTGGGCGTCGAAACGAATCAGCGCGTTGTCAGGTACAGTGGGATCATCAAACGACGGTATCTTTTGCCGCGACTCCGCACGAATCGAATCGCCGACGTGAAACTTGAACCGGTCCTTCACCCACACGCCGTCCGACCACTGAAAGATCTCAACGCCCACCTCTTCTTTCCGGGCGTCGCTACTGGTGACGTAGAACTCGACGTTGGGTGGTATGGTTAGCGCCGCCGACGGTTCGGACCAATCGCTGGAGACGTAGATGCGCGTCGCGTCCTTTGGATCAGCGAATTTGCCGGCGTCACCGGCCAATTGGTTGAACACGTTGCTGCGCACGCGATACTGATAGATCGTGCCCGGTTTCACGCTTCCCGGTGCGGCGTCGTGCAACCAAAACTGTTGGATGGCTAGCGGCGCGCGTACAACGCCTTCTTTTTCGTTACCTGTTGTTTGACCCACCTTGCAGTTGCCGAGGCGCAAATCGCGGTCAATGTCCTTCGAGAGCTGATCGGCTTGTGCCTGGAGCTGGGCCGCCCGTTGTTTCTCGCCGGGTGACGCATTGTCGGAATGGGCGAGATCAAACGCATCGTTGTACGCATCCACCGCGAGATTCGGCGAGCAGGTGTCCTTCGCGCTTTTCATCTTCTTTTGTACGGCTTCGAGCTTTTGCGCGAAGGTCTTTTCCGGAGCGTCGGGCGCGTTGGCGGGTTGTTCGCTCAAACCGTACCGGTCCACCGGAAACTGTGACGGGGGTTGATCAGGATATAAATAGTAATCGTCCTGCCGCAACACGTCCTCATAGGTCGTGAGAATCGGGAAGCTCCACGGCGTACCGTTCACCACCGTCGGTAAAAGGGGCCTGAACAGCTCCAGTTGGTGTTCCGCGTGGCTCAGGCGCGTATAGTATTCGTCGATTGCGCCTTGTTCGCCCGCCGGAACCACAATCTTGTCTCGTTGACGCACCAGGGTGACGGACGGTACCGGCAAACGCGGGGCCGCCGGCGAGGGCGTGATCGTCTTCCAATCGTCGTCGGACCAGATCCCGTCCGCGCGGCGAACGCGCCGCTGAAACTCAAACGGTGCAACGACTACGTCCCCGTGTTGCGCACCGTACGCAAGCTTTTGGACGTCGGCCTGTTGCTTGACGTTGAACAGCGACGACACGGTGACCCAGTTGACCACCTCATAGGAAACCGCTCCGGATCGAGCCTGAATCTCCAGCGTACTGCGCCCCGACGTTAACGCGGGCGCGTCCGGTACTACGGCCTTGACCAGCTCCTTTTGGCCAATGGGCGATTCCGGGCGGTCGATGAGGGGCGGTTCCGGACCGATGGGCGCGATCCAGGGCAAGGTCGCAACCTTCACGGGGGCCAGCGCCTTCTCGAACTCGTCAAGCAGCGGTTCAGGGGGTTCCACTTCAACCCGGGCTGAGCGAATGCGGTCGCGAATCGTTGACGCCTTCAGCGCCACACGTTCGTCAATCGTGGCCGGGGTTACCTCCTCACCCGCCAGCTCGATCTTGTTCGGCGACGTAACGCCGAACCGCACGATCGCGCCGATCAGTATCAAACCGGCGATACCGACGATGGCTTTTTCGATGTGCCGTTCAACGGGGTTGACTAGTTGTTTGGCCATGTAGAACCGACTCCTTCGACCGCACGGTTACTTTTCGGGAAACACGCAATCGTCCTGCGGACGGCACACAACGTTGTTTTGATCGCGAATCTCCTGCGGCATCCAGCGCCGAAACACTTCGCCGAGCAACGGGATTTCAAAATCCATGGACACGATAACGGCCGGTTCCGCTCCGTAGATCTTGCCCACCATGGCCTTGTTGATCGGCGCCGCGGCGTAGGCGATCCGCAGGGAAACGTAGAACCGGTTGTTACAGAGCTTCGCTACAAACTCTTGGATGTCGCGTTCATCCATGACGAGTTTTACGGTGAACTGAATAACATCATAGGAATCGCCGGAGCCGTCGCGCGTAAAAACGGTTTCCGGTGTTCCGGGGGGTAGCGCTGCGTCATACCCGCCCGGAGCGGGACTCCAAACCGGATCCCCCTGCGCCGGAATGAATTGTCTCGGAACGCGTATTGAAATCACCTCTTTGACGGGCATGTTGCCGACCCAACCATACCCGCCCTTAGCCGTCGCCTCCGCAGCCGCTGCTTCATTTAGCGCGACGATCGCTTCCACAACGTCTTTTTGAACCCAGTAGGAAAGCTGCGCGTTCCACACCTCGTCTTCAAACGGGGGATCCAGCGTATCGACGTTGGCCATCACCGTGTCGAACTCAAGGCTGGGGTATATACCCTGGACCGGTTGCTCAGGAACGAACCCGATTGCATAACAATAGATCCGCTGGGCGGCTTGCAGGTGCGCCCGGGCGACGGGATCACGCTGCGCTCCGGCTTGCGTAAGGACGTCCGCGGCGTTCTTGGCTGGACCGGTGTAGATGGTCGGGGCGGGAATCAGCGGGTTGGTTTCATGCTCTTTAGCCGCTGCGTTTTCGGCTGCGATGCGATCGCGCATGTTGCGGATGTCGACGTCGGTAGCCGGTTGACCCGCCGTCAACGACTCAAGCATCGCCCGCAGCCCATCACCATAGCGCGCTTTGAACTCGAGCCGCGCCGACGGTGTCCCGTAGGGCAACACCCCGGAACAGACCCCGCCGCCCTGACAGGTCCCCTCGCCGCAATCGTCGTCGCCGGTGCAGGCATCGCCGTCCGCCGCCCCACCCTGACAGTGTCCGGCACAGCGTGTCGCGTCCGCAACACAGGATTCACCGTCGTGCGCGCCGCCGTCACACGTCGCTACCAGCAGCTTCCACCCATACAACGCCCGGGCACGCTCGACGATTTTCTTGTGATCTTCCTTGACCGTCTCGATACGCCGCAGCTCGTCCTCGATGCGCTGGCGGTTCACCGGCTTGGACGCCAGGCTGTCCAGGTTTTGATATACCGATTTCGCCTTCTCCAGTTCCGCGTTGACCTCGGGCATCGCCTTCATGCCCGTTACCCCGAGGGCGATACCGCCGATGGTGGCCAGTCCACATACGATCAAGAAAAGGTTTCGTTTCAGGAGATCCATTCAAACGCCTCCAACGGTGTTGTTCCCGAACAGCCGCGGGCTTTGAACGTGCAGATTCGCCGCGGTCGCGCTGCGCCGCCGCCGACACCGGCACCGACCGGTCCCGCCGCCGCCGACCAACTTCTGAAAGAGCTCGTCTTCAACACGGCGTCACTCCTCGCCACCCGGATAGTCTTGAAGGATGATCGAGACCCAGACCTCGAACTCCCAGTCGTTCGTGTTGGGTTCAAGCGTAACGGGGTCAAGTTGGTCGGGAGGAACAGCCACACCCTCAGCACCCGCACCGGCCGTGGGCGGAGGTGTAAACCCGCCGCGTCGACCGCGCCCGACCGACCGTCTAAAGCCACCGACACCGGCCGGCTCAACCTTTCCACCCTTCACCAGTGCCACACGGTCGACATAGAATCCCGTGCCCTCTTTTCGTCCGCTTTGGATCAGCGGGACCAGAAACCGATCCTTCATAAAGGAAGCGCCGTCCTTGTTCGGAGTTCGGCACGTCAGTTGGAACCTGAACCCGGGCAGCTCACCGCCCTTGCCGAACTCGTAGTCGTTAACCGGATCAGGGAGATCCACTTGACTCTTCCAATCAAACGCTTTGAGATCCGGCTCAAAATGCATGTTGAGCGTCCGGATCGTCACAACCTGACGAGACGCCCGCGGTCCGGCGGTCAGCGCCGCGCGCTCTTGCTCCGGTGTGGCTTCCTCCGCCGCAGGCGCACCCGGTCTCGGCACGGCGTCGTGAATGAGCTGATAGAGGTCGGGCACAACTGATTTGTTCGCCATGACTTCAATGAGTCGTTCCGACTCCCGGCGTTCCGCATCGCCCTGACCACCGAGTTTGGAGAGTTTGCTTTTGAGCGTTTTACCGGCAACAACGATGGTCTCCGCACGAACCCGCGGCGACGCCGAAGAGGGCGGACCGTTTTGGATGATGGCGTCGGCTTGATCGATAGTCATCGACGAGGGCACGTCCCCCGCTGATGACGAAGCCAGTACGCGCTCGTCAGCCGCCTGCCGGAACCAGACCAATCCGCCAGCCAGCACGAAACACGCCGCCGCCGCGGCAAACGCCGGTCGTTTTTTCCGCCACACGACCTGTTTGGCGATTTCCGTGGGCAGCAGATTGCTGTTGACAATAGTCAGATCAAGACCCTGCAACGCCAGCCCGTAGGCGGTCATGAATCCAAGGAAGTGTTCGCGAAAGGCTTCGTTGCCGGATACCGCCTTTTGAGAGGCCTTCTTGAACGAGTCGGGCTTCAGTACGTCGATGCCCAGATTCTGCTGTAAGTATTTTTGCAGACCCGGCAGACGGAATGCGTTTCCGAGCGGTATCACCCGCTCGACCGAGGCGTCGCGGTGTGTGGATGAATAAAAGCCGATCGAACGTTGCAACTCCTGAACGAGATCGGCAAACACCGGTCGCATCGCCTGAAACACCTGGCGGGCGTACTTGCTGCTGGCCGCCGTGCGTTTGAGCGCTTCCGCTTTTGAGAAGGATAACTTAAACGATTTGACAAGTGCTTCGGTAAAGGAGTTGCCGCCGATCGGAACCGTGCGCGTCCAAAGCCCTGTCGGCGTACCGATGATCAGATCCGAATTCTCGGCACCCACATCAATGATAATCGTCGTCTCGTCGCACAGGAGCCCGTCGTACGCGATAGCGTTATACACCGCGAGCGGACCCGACTGCACCACGATCGGCTCGATGCCCGCCTGCTCGAGGTGCAGGAGATGCTCGCGAATGAGCTCCCGCTTCATGGCGAAAATGCCGACCTCGATATCCGGCATGCCCTCCTGCTGGAACGTCTGGTAGTCCCAAATAACCTCGTCGAGATCGAAGGGGATCTGCTGGTCGGCTTCGTAGCGGACGATGTCGGGGATGCGTTTCGGCGCCACGGGGGGCAGCTTCGTAAACCGCGACAGGGTATGCTGCCCGGGAACGCTCACAACGATCTGATCCTTGGAAATGTCGTTGTGCGAGAGGAATCGCTCAAGGGCTGAGCTTATGAGCTCCGGTCTGTTGGCATCAGGTTGGGACAGAATCTTGGCGTGTTCAATAACATCCACCGCAACAACTTCCGCGCCGCCGTCGCCGGTCGTTCTTAGTTTTATGGCTTTGAGGGCTGATCGCCCTACGTCGATGCCCCAAACCGCTTGTACGCTCGCCATAATGCCGTCCTCGCCTACCTACCTACCGCGATACCGCTCATTGATTTGTTGTATGGGCAGACTCATCGGCTCGTTCGCTTCGGGCCTTTTTTTCGGGCATCCAACCGCTCGCCCTGACCACCCATCACATCATAAATGCCGGGGCACTACATTCGATCCGCTACCGCCCTGTCAAGACCACCCGTTTACGCGACCCCGCGCCGTATCAGTACCGATGAGCACGATACGCATGGTGGCGTTTCACCCGGCGAATCCCCTAAGGTCATACGCCGATAGGGCGGGAGTATCCGCTCACGAGGTTTGGATGTAAAGCGGTCGGGGTACGCCCACGTCCCGCAAACTTGGACCGGACCGCCCAGGGCAACGCTAAAGTGCGTTACGATGCCGCGAATCCATTCCATCAACCGCAGTCGGTAGTGCGGGAGGTTCGTGATGGACCGTTACTGCAACACCGATTCGGGCGTTTCCGCCGATTCGCGCGTTGTCGTGCCCGGCGGCTCCTTACCTGGCGACCGCGGCGCGCATCGCCCGCGAACCCTTTCCATACCCTTTGGCTCACAAGCACCGGACGCCTCGGATTCGTTCGTCGCCCGGATCACGAGGCAACGCCGAAACCCTTCGGCCTACCAAACCGGAAGCGGTGCTTTCGGTTGTCTGCCGAATCTCCCCCAACGTCCACCCAAGCGGGCGGTCAATCAATAGCTCGGAATCGTCCGGAACAACTGCGGAATGACGTTTCAACAACTAGCATTCTCTGCTTATGCGCAACAGGTTTTCGATCCAACCTCTCGGTGCAGGCCTGGGTTCGACAGCTACACAAAAGTAGAGCTTGCTCTGGTCCCGCTGCCTCTGTTCCCCGAGGCAACCCCAACGAGGCACCGGACGTGCCTCACCCCACAGGAGTATTCCACGCGCCGCTGCCGATGTCAAGACAAACAAGCAGAAAGCTGCGCTTAGAGGGGGGACTCGTTTCGGCGGCTCGGGAGCGACAAGACCGAGTCGCAACTGCCGGGAGCGTATGCCGGGGCGACGTGGGGGCGCTGGCTGTTGTGACCGCCCGCCCGCCATCAGCACCGGCCTGCCGCCGATTGTGATGCACGCCCTGTGCCAGCCAATGCCAGATCGTGCTTTTTGTGCGGCGTCTTCCGGGTCAACCCGCGCGAGTCTCGCAGACGCCAAACGATTCGCTGAGCGGATACGGCACGACCTCGCCGTCAGGTTTGCAAGTTCAAGAGGCCCGGGGCTCACAGGTTGCGTTTTCGCACTGATCGATTCTACGCCTCAACGAGCTTGTCGAGCCGGCGAACGATGGGCTTTCGCGACTGACCTTCGCGGTATTTCTTACGGCTTCGTCCCAAACGGTTTGCCGCAGCGCGGCGTTGAGTCGGCACAAAGGCGTGCGGCGTGCGCAGCCAACTTTGTATGGGGATTACGTCTCACTTTGTCGGCGCGGCGAGACAACAAGCTACACTTGTACCGGGGCCCGGGTGCGGGTAGGATGATCTTGCGTTGAGGCGTACGGGCGGGCAGCCTTTCGTGACATCAACGGGCGGTCTCGAGGGTAGCGCACCAACGGGTGCCATAGGTTGGCAGTGGTGGTGTGTTGCGTGAATGGAACCGTAGCCGATCTTCGCTCGAAACAGGGGGCGGCGTACACGAGCTGGTGCAGCGTTACAGCTTATTCTTGGGGTTCATTGTGGGTGACATGGGCAAACTTGTTTGCCCGTGACTGCCCCCGGAACAACACGGGCAAGCTGCTGCTTGCCCATGCCACCCAATAAATAGCAAATGACTTTTTGGGGAACGGTACTAGATCCTTAACGGCACGGTACAACCGTCGCACAGGGCAAACATTTTCTAACGATATGCACGAATCCAACGTCGTCGACATTGAGCAAGTCAGCAAGACATTCGGAACCACGCGCGCCGTTCATGAGCTGACGCTCTCCGTTCCGCGCGGGTCGATCTATGGTTTTATTGGTCCCAACGGTTCCGGCAAAACGACCACACTGCGCATGATTATGCGCATCTACCACCCGGACACCGGGCGCATTCGTGTGCTCGGTGCGGAGTCGCTCAGCGCCGCCAACGACCGCATCGGATATCTTCCCGAAGAACGCGGGCTGTACAAGAAAATGAAAGTCCGGGACTTGCTGCGCTTCTACGCTGAGTTGAAAGGCTGCCGTGATTTCAAGGGAGCGGTCTCCGAATGGCTCGAAAAACTGGGGCTTTCCGACTGGGCGGATAAGCGGGTTGATGCGCTCTCGAAGGGTATGGCCCAGAAGATTCAGTTCATTTCCGCCGTTATTCACGAACCGGAACTGGTGATTCTGGACGAACCCTTCAGCGGGCTCGACCCGGTCAACATGGACGTTCTTCGAGAGGAAGTGTTGGCCCTGCGCCGCCGCGGGGCCACGGTTATCTTCTCAACCCACGATATGGGCGTGGCGGAACAACTCTGCGATTTCATCTTCATGATTTACAAAGGCGAAAAGGTGCTCGACGGCACGCTGGATTCCATACAGGATCAGTATGGGCAGGATACGTTGCGGGTGCGCGTGGAAGGAAACGGTTTTGATCCAAGCACGATTGAAGAAGTCGAGCGCGTCAGCGACCTCGGGCACTTGAAGGAATTGCGCGTCCGCCGGGACGCCGACACCCAGCGCGTGCTTGAAGCGTTAATGCGCCAAGGGCGCGTGACGCATTTCGAGTTGACCCGTCCTTCGCTGCATGACATTTTCGTTAGAATCGCCGGACCCGAAGCGCTCGTAGCGCATCAAGCGACTGTGGAGCCTGCGACCCCAACTCAGGAGGCGGCTCATGCGTAAAACGTTGGTCGTGGCGATGCGTGAGTATCAAGCAGCGGTTAAGACGAAGGCGTTCATCATCAGCCTCGTGGCCATGCCGTTGTTTTATACGGTTATGTTCGGCGTTCAGATCGCCTTGCGCGACAAGGTCGATACGACGGAGCGGCGCATCGCCGTGGTCGATGAATCGGGCATCCTGTTCGACGCGATAGCCAAGGAGGCTAAGGCCTACAATGAAAACGAAATCTTCAAGGACGAGGGAGCCGAGAGAAAACAGGTCAAACCGCGCTTCCTGATTGAACGGGTCGATCTGGTCGACGGCGATCTGGAAAAAACCGCACTGATGCTGTCGGACAAGGTTCGTAACAAGGAACTGTTCGCCTTCGTGTCGATCGACAGCCACGTGCTTGAGACCGACCCCCACCGCCCGCCCGCGGTTCGTTATTATTC
>CAZWWW010000020.1:0-14817 GCA_964637715.1 uncultured Phycisphaeraceae bacterium
ATCGTTCATTGACCTGACCGCCAACGTGGTCGGCGCTGCGTTGGGCGTGTGCATCGTGTTGGCGGCGCGCTGGACGGCTCCGCGGTTCCTACGCACCGCCCTGACCGAACTACAGCACGCGCCGCGCATAACCCTTACAAAAGCCTATGTGTTCCTGCTGTTTGTATTCGCGGCTATGCCCTTCACGTTCACCTTCGACGCCACGCGTCTGTACCGATCTGTTTGTGCCGCCCACCTTGTTCCGTTTGCATCGCTGAATGTGGATTCTCCTGTCGATGGGATCGGTGATGGCGTCTACGCGGAAGCCCGCCCGCGTGCGATCGCGAGCCAACCCGGCGTACCGACCGATCCGCGCGGTCGAGCGGCGTTTCGCGCATGGCAACGTGATCGACACTGGTCACGATGGGGTGCGGAAGCAGCGTCGTTTCTGTTACTCGGCCTACTTCTTGGTATCAAGCTGCGCCATGACTACGGATTCTCGGGGCGCGCGACGGCGGCGCTGACCGCGTGGATGTGCGGCGGCGTGGCGGTCTTGCTCAGTGTCGTACACCTGTTCATCGTGTCGCGATCATTTGACACAACGGACATCCTCTTTCGTACGTTGGGTGGCGCGGCGGCGATCGGCGTGCTGGTCCTTTGCGCAGCTAGAGAGACGGATCTGAGGTCGGTGGTCGCGCGTCACAGGCGTTCCATCGTACGTGCGGCCTTTATCGGCGCGGTTGTGTTCGTGGTGTACAACGGGCTGATCCCGCTTCGTAGTGAGTGGACGAGCGAACGACTACGGCGTTCCGTTTCAGCCGCGAGTTTCCTGCCGTTCATGTCATATAACGGGGCGCGGTTCGACGTGGCGCTCGCCGATCTATCCGAAAAACTCGTCTCGTGGGCGGTGCTTGCGGGGCTAATGGCATGCCTTCGCCGACCAACAGTCAGTAAGGAAAAGCCTCAGACGACGATGCGTATCGCCACGTGGTGCATCGGGTTGTCACTATTGATCGAAACCATACAACTCTTTTCGCCGGTTCGGATAGCCAGTTTGACCGATCCCATCATCGCGGGCGTCGGCGGCATCTCCGGCGTGGCGGTCTATACACGGTTCATGGCCTTCTATCACCTCGCCACCACGCACGACGTACCGACTCAGGAACCCCGGCCCACACGCTCCGACCAAAAAGCCCTTTCACCCACCGATGAACTCATCGCGACGCTCACCGAAGAGCGCGACGATGCACCGGTCGAGTGCATCCCAGCACCGCACACCGTACCGAACCGCTGACCTGCTTGACGCACGAACCGGCTCTATGCTCGGATGGCGGATGATAGGAATCGCGCTCACTATCTACCGGAGACAGATGCCATGAACCGCCTTCCGCCGAAAGTGCCGGGGCCCCCAAAGAGAGTCCGCGACACAATCACCACGTAGTACCCGACCGCGGAAGGCGTCCCGTGGCCGCTACGAGCGTTCTTTTCAGCGACTCAGCAAAACGGTAGCCTTGCCAGCGTGGCTCGTTCGGGGCGGTTTGAATCCGCCGAAACCGTCACGCCCCCCCTAATACTGCTCGTCGTGCCCTTGTTGAAGTCTTCCGAGAGAGCCACTAGAATTGGAACCGGGGTTGAAGGTGTCCCGTGCCGCACGTAGGCCGGGAAGTGGGCGCCCGTTTGACCGGAACGATCGCATCGCTCGGGGGGGCTACGATCGCTAATTCGTCTGTTTGATCACTATGGCCAGGAAGCGCAAAAAACTGGGCGAGATGCTCGTCGAGTGGGGTATCGTCGACGAACAGGCTGTCGCGGAGGCCCTGAAATACGCCACGGAACACCATAAACGCATCGGTGAAGCCCTGGTTGAACTCGAATCCTGCAACGAGGACGATGTGGCCAAAGCACTGGCGGCCCAATTCGGGCTCGAGTATATCGACCTCGATCATCACGCCGTCGATCATGAAGTGCTCACGCTGATCCCCTCCAAGATGATTGAAGATGCCATGGTCGTTCCCCTCAGCGAGGACGGGCCCCGCCTCAAGGTAATCATCACCGATCCGCTCGATCTGGAAACGCTTGACCTGCTCCGGTTCCGGTTGAACAAGGAAATCGTGCCGTCTCTGGCTGCACCGACCAAGGTAAAGCGGTTCATCGACAAATTCGTCAATCCTGAAAGCGATGTGCTCTCGAAAACCATGGCGAGCATCGACCAGGAAGGTCCCGACCAGGATGCCGGTGTCGCGGACGGGAAGATAAAAGCCCGGGAGGTGGATCCTGACGCCCCGATTGTCAAACTGGTCAACCTGATTATCACCGAGGCGGTTCATACGCGCGCCAGCGATATCCATATTGAGCCTATGGCTGATCGGATTCGCGTCCGCTATAGGGTCGACGGTGTGTGCCACGTCCGCGACGACATTCCCAAACACATGCAGGCGGCGGTCACCACGCGTTTCAAGATCATCTCCGGTATGGACATTGCGGAACGGCGGATTCCGCAAGACGGTCGTATCAAAATGAAGATCGGGGGCGGGAGTATCGACTTCCGTGTCAGCGCCTGCCCCGCGTATCACGGGGAAAGCATCGTCCTGCGTATTCTTCGCCCCGACTCGGTCAAGATCGGTATCCCCGCGCTCGGGTTCGCTGAGGACGACTACGAGCGCTTTATGAAAATCATCAAGCGCCCGAACGGGATTTTTCTCGTGACCGGGCCTACCGGATCCGGCAAGACCACGACGCTGTACGCCGCGCTTCAGGAGCTCAACCGTCCGGACAAGAAGATCATCACGGCCGAGGATCCCGTCGAATACAACTTTACGGGTATGAATCAGTGTCAGGTGCGCGAGGAAATCGGGCTGAGTTTCGCCAAGATTCTTCGTTCCATGCTGCGCCAAGCGCCCAACATCATCCTGGTCGGTGAGATTCGTGACCGCGAAGTGGGTGACGTGGCGATTCAGGCCGCGCTGACCGGACACCTCGTGTTCAGCACGCTGCATACCAACGATGCGCCGTCGGCGATCACTCGTTTGATCGACATGGGCATCAAGCCATTCCTGGTAGCCAGCTCCATTCAGGCGATCATGGCCCAACGGTTGATCCGCGTGATTTGCGCGGAATGTAAGGTCGAGGATCCAAACCCGGACAAGCGGGCGCTCCGGTTGCTCGGGTTCACTGAGGAGGAGCTGCGCGGCAAGACGATCTGGAAGGGCGCAGGGTGTAAGCGATGCGGTGGGTCCGGGTATCGTGGTCGCGTCGGCGCGTTCGAGATGTTGGAGATGAACGCGGCCATGCGCGAGCTGGCGTTTAACCAGGCCACGACGATGCAACTGCGGGCGACAGCCAGGGCCAGCGGGATGCGATCGCTGTTGGAGGATGGTAAGAATAAGATCCTAGCAGGCGTTACGACGCCCGAAGATTTGCTTCGCGTGACCCAGGCCGAGGGCGTGTCCGTCGAAGAGGAAGAGGCTGTTGAATGATGATGACGCGGGGTAGGAGTTCCCTGGAACGGATCGAGCCCGCCGCGCCGCGGCGCTTTGAATGCGAGCAGGCAGCAGAGGTTATCTGAATGGCGACGATACACATAGACAGACTCCTGGAGACGGTCATTAAGCAGGGGGCGTCCGACTTGCACCTGACGGTGGGGCGACCCCCCGTCGTGCGGCTGCACGGTCACATGCGTTCTCTGGAGACCAAGGTGCTGGGTCCTGACGATACGGTCGCCCTGATGAAGGCCATCACGCCGGAGCGTAACCAGCAGGAATTGCAGGAAGAGGGGGGTACTGACTACGGTTTCGCGTTCGGCGATCTGGGCCGGTTCCGCGTTTCCGTCTTCAGGCAAAAGGGAAACATTGCCCTCGTTCTACGCTTGATTCCCAACAAGTTGTTGACCTTCGAGCAGATCGGTCTTCCCAGTATATGCAAGGCGTTGTGCCGCCGACCGCGCGGGCTGTTTCTGGTTACGGGGCCCACCGGATCGGGCAAGACGACCACGCTGGCGACGATGATCGACTACATCAACACTAATCTCGATCGCCACATCGTCACGATGGAGGACCCCATCGAGTATTACCACAACCATAAGAAATCGGTAATCAATCAACGTGAGATCGGCATCGACGTAGCCAGCTTTTCCGAGGCGCTGCGGCGCGTGCTTCGCCAAGACCCGGACGTCATTCTGGTCGGCGAGTTTCGCGATCTGGAAACGATCGAGTCCGGGGTTCGCGCCGCGGAGACGGGGCACCTCGTGTTCGCCACGCTGCACACCACCGGGTGCCAGGGTACCATCAACCGTATCGTGGACGCCTTCCCGCACGAACAGCAGGAACAAATCCGTGTTCAGTTGGCGACAAATCTGATCGCGTCGCTGTCGCAGGCGCTGTGCCCGCGGATGCCCAAGGGGATGGTCGCAGCGTATGAGTTCATGGTGATTACCCCGGCGATTTCGAATCTCATTCGCGAGAACAAAACATACCGTATCGACTCCGCGATTCAAACGGGTAAGAAGTTCGGCATGCAGCTTCTCGATGAGCATCTTTACCGCCTTTATGAGGAGGGTG
Source organism: uncultured Phycisphaeraceae bacterium (assembly GCA_964637715.1). GTDB lineage: Bacteria > Planctomycetota > Phycisphaerae > UBA1845 > UBA1845 > CAZWWW01. The sequence goes on from CAZWWW010000020.1 coordinate 4,536, forward strand.
CGATCAGTCCCGAAGACGCCGTGGACCGGTCGCGAAACCCGGGCGTGATGCAGGATAAGATCGACGCGCACCGCCGCAGCATTTCATCGGGACCGACCGATGACGGGGATGGGGGCGAAAACGTTGTGTTGAGAACCTCATGAGCGAATCCACGACGTCCAAATCATCGACGGCGCCAAAACCCGCCCACGCACCCCGGCAGCGGAAGATGCCGCCCATCGAACAATTGCGTGGTCGGCAGCTCGGGCGCGTTCTGATTAAGATGGGGTTGCTGCGCCGCAGCCAGGTCGAGGAAGCCCTTGACATTCAAAAGGAGCGACGCGGTCCCGTCGGTACCATCCTCGTCGAACTCGGATACATCAACGAGGAGGATCTTTCCATCGCTCTGGCGGCACAGATCGGTATGGGCATGATCGATCTGGCGAAGCTGGATATTGGCGAAGACGTCGTGGCCATGATGTCTTCCCAAATGGTCAACACCTATCGTGTCGTCCCCTATGAATACAACGCGGAGCGGAATGAGTTGTTATTGGCGATGGACAATCCCGACAACTTCCTGGCCACGGACGACCTTCAGACGCTCTTGGGATTGCGGGTCAAAGCCGCATTATGTGGAGCGCAGGATCTCCAAAACGCGATCGATCGTTACTACCCGGAAGGCTCCCAGGAGTCGATTACCGGACTCATCGGGGAATTGCACGACGACACGGACCTGGCCAAGTTCGAGGGGCGCGGCGACAGCATTGACCTGGCCGATCTTAAAGAAGCCGCCGACCTCGCCCCTGTCAAAAAACTGCTCAACCTCGTGCTGCTTCAGGCGATCAAGGACAAAGCCAGCGACATTCACTTCGAGCCGTTCGAGGACGAGTTCAAAATGCGCTACCGCATCGACGGCGTCCTTTATGAAATGGTGCCGCCGCCGCGTTACGTCGCCGTCGCCCTGGCGTCGCGCATCAAAGTCATGGCCAATCTGGACATCGCCGAGCGGCGTCTGCCGCAGGACGGGCGTATCGAGTTGACCCTCAAAGGCGCGCCGATCGACCTTCGCGTCAGCGTTTTGCCCACACTCTTCGGCGAGAGCGTGGTGCTTCGTGTGCTTGACCGCGCCAACGTCCAGCTCAGCCTCGACAAAATCGGAATGCGTGACGCCGAGCTAGAAGTGTTCAAACAGCTTATTGCCAAGCCCAACGGCATCGTTATCAACACGGGCCCGACAGGGTCCGGTAAAACAACGACGCTCTACGCCGCCCTCCAGTCGCTCAACTCCCCCGAGGTAAAAATCCTCACCGCAGAGGACCCGGTGGAGTACGACATCGACGGTCTTGTCCAGGTTCAAATTCGTACTGAAGTCGGGCTGACTTTCAAACGGGCGCTGCGCAGTTTTCTCCGTCAAGACCCCGATGTGATTCTCGTCGGTGAGGTGCGCGACCTGGAAACCGCCCAGATCAGCGTCCAGGCGTCGTTGACGGGACACCTGGTCTTTACCACGCTTCATACGAACGATGCGCCGGCGGCTATTGCGCGCCTTATGGACCTCGGTTTGGAGCCGTTTCTGGTCACCGCGACGCTCGAAGGCGTTGTCGCCCAACGCCTGGTGCGCCGAATCTGCACCAACTGCAAGACGGAATACCGTCCGACCCAGGAGCAGTTGTTCGAGCTGGGGCTCAAACCGGAAGACGTAGGGGACCGCGTGTTCTATTACGGCAAGGGTTGCGATTACTGTAACAACACGGGCTACCGCGGGCGTCTCGGTGTTTATGAGATTATGGTGTTGGACGATACACTGCGTGACATGATTATGGAAAACGCTTCGACGGCTGTGCTGCGCCGCGAAGCCATTAAGCGCGGCATGAAGACGCTGCGCGAAGCCGGGTTGAAGGCGATCTACGACGGTGTGACCACGCTCGACGAAGTAGTCAAAGAAACGATCATTGAGGAGTAGCGGGAGCGGGTTCGCACAAGGGTTGAGGGTTTTGTTATGGCGGTATTTGCCTACGAGGCGATGAACCAGGCGGGGCAGGAGGTCAAGGACGAGATTGACGCCCCGTCGACCGAAGAGGCGCTGTCCAAGATACGCAACCTCGGCTACTTCCCGACGCGCATTCGCGAAAAGGGCGGCACCAAGACGAAGCCGAGCGGCGGCGCCAAGAAGAAATCTTCGCCGTTTATGATCGGCAAGATCAAGACGAAGACCATAACCCAGCTCACCCGCCAACTTTCTACGCTTCAGGACGCTGGTCTCCCCATTCTCCGCAGTCTCAACATTCTTGCCGAGCAGCAGAAACCCGGCGCGCTCAAGACCATTCTCCAGACGATGGGCGAGGATATTGAATCCGGAACCACGCTTTCCGAAGCCTGCGCTCGCCAGCCGAAGGCCTTTAATGGTCTTTACGTGAACATGGTCGCCGCCGGCGAAACGGGTGGCGTGCTCGACGTCATTTTGCAGCGGCTTGCGGAGTTCATGGAGAAGGCGCAGAAGCTCAAGCAGAAGATTATTGGTGCCATGATCTATCCGGTGGTGGTCGTCGGTTTTGCCCTGTCGATCGTGGTCGGCATCATGATTATCGTCATCCCTAAGTTTAAGGACATCTTTGCTGATTTCGGTGTGGACCTGCCCCCGGTAACCATGTTGCTGATCGGCATTTCGGACTGGGTGGTCGACGGAACGCCACCGGGGTGGATGGTGATCTTCTTCGGACCGTTCGTTGTGATCATTCTCTTAAGGTTGATTCGCTCCAGCAAGGGCGGCCGGTTCGTGACCGACGTGGTGTTTACGCGCATTCCGGTGGTGGGATCCATGGTGCGCAAGGCGGCCATTGCGCGCTTTACGCGAACACTGGGCACGTTGATTAACGCGGGCGTGCCGATCTTGGAGTCGATCAACATCACGCGCGAGACCGTGGGGAACGAGGTGTACGCCCGCGCGCTGGACAAGGTCCATGATTCCATCCGGGAGGGGGACAGCTTCGCGGGTCCCCTGCGCTCGACCAAGACCTGCGACGGACTGGTCACCAACATGATCGACGTGGGCGAGGAAACCGGCGAACTGGACAAAATGCTCCTCAAAATCGCGGACAATTACGAAGAGGAACTGGATAACGCGGTGGCGAGCCTCGTATCGCTGCTCGAACCGGTTATGGTCGTGTGCCTGGGCGGCATGGTGGGATTCATTGTCGTTGCGCTGTTCATGCCGCTTGTTTCGCTGATTTCGTCGGTCTCGGGGTAATCGTCGGGCGTACTCAAAGTAGAAAAACTCGCGTCTTCCGATTCATCGGCCTATAATCTCAGGCAAGCGGGTCATTGGCCCGCCCGGGGTGTTCGTGTCGCGTTCGCGCCCCCGTTGATAAAGGAGCCAAGCGTTATGAAGCTCGCGACCTGTAACCGACCCGTCATGCCCCATGCCCGCGCAAGGTCCCGGCATGTGTCTGGATTCACGCTTGTCGAGTTGTTGACTGTCGTGTTCATCATCTCGCTGCTGATCGGCATTCTCATTCCTTCACTGAGTGCCGCCCGAACCGCGGCCAAGCGAACCGCGTCCGCCCAGGCGATCAAAGCCATCGAGGCGGGATTGGAGATGTTCCGTCAGGACGAAGAAGCCGACTTCGTTCAGACGAACGGATACCCCCCGTCGTTTGTCTACCCCGGTCGTTTCAGCAGGAGCGACGATCAATTCGACAGGAACCTGGGCCAGTTCCCGTTTTATGAAAAACACCCAACGTTCTATGGAGCCATGTGGCTGCCGGCGATGCTCATGGGCGTCGACAAGCTCGGCTACATCGACCCGGACACCGTACCGAACAAAAGCGGCCTGAAAGAGAAACCCGAAGAGTGGTATAAGCCCGATCCGCTCGGCGATACGTCGATTGAGATTCCGCGTTCACCGTTTTATCTTGATCCCGACGCGACGCGCTCGCTCAAGCTGCGCGACCTGCCGGGTCGTCCACCGGATTGGTGGGTCGACGCCCCCAACTGGGGCCCCATTCAGGATCCCCAGGCGGTTCAGAATGCGATTGTGCTGGTCGACTCGTTCGACTACCCGATCCTGTACTACGCCGCGAACCGCAACGGTCGACCGACGAACATGGTGGCTGCGGTGCGCAATCCGAACAACGACTACAGCGGCGGCGTGCAGCAGAAGGGACCGCCGTATTATTTTCATAGCGACAACCACGGCTTTACGGGGCACATCACGAACGGTACGGTCGAGGATGCGGGCTGGGACTTTAACGGACAACACCCGCTCGGCGAAGACGGCGACACCCTGAACGCGGCGGAGATCGCCGACGACAATCGGGAGATGAACTTCGCGCGTTATATCATTGACCGCAAGGAACTCCGCGACCTGAGGGGCGAGGCGTCACCCAATCCGAACACGCCGTTGCGACCGGTCAACGCGGACTCGTTCCTGCTGATCAGTCCCGGTCCCGACGGTAAGTACGGAACGGCGGATGATGTCTCGAACCTGCCCGCGTTCCTTCCTTGAGTAGTGTGGTCGGCGCAGAGGTGTGATACCGGGGGCGCACGTTGAGCACCCGGTGCAGTATGCGGTTCCTGGAGAAGGACGTAGCGAATGGTGATTCAACAAAGACGCACCGCACGGGCGTTTACCCTGATCGAAATGCTCGTGGTGGTGGCCATCATCGGCATTTTGATTTCCGTACTGCTGCCCGCCTTCGGCGTCGTACGCCGAAATGCTAAATACGCTCAGGCGCAGGCGATGTTCGGTGCGATCCGCACGGGCTTGCAGATGTTTGAGACGGAGCAGGCACTCGGCACGCTGCCGCCGTCGGTGAGCGATCATCCGGGTAAGGACGCGACGCGTGACCTGGTCAAGAACCCGCGCAAACTTCAGGGTGGTGAGCGCAACAACAATGGTGAGAGTGATATTCATTTGACGGGCGGGCAACTGCTGGTCCACGCGATGATCGGCGCTGACGGACTCGGAGCGGCGGGGTTTCGTGATCTGGATCGCGACGGACAATGGTGGAACGACTACGGCGACGAGTCGTGCAGCAGTGGAAGCAAGGGCGGCTTATACGGGTTGGACGACAACGCCGAACCCTGCCAACCGCGCTACGGCGGCGGCGGGTACGTGGATGAAAAGGCCCGATCGAATCTGAAATCCATACGCGACCTCGTCGACGCCGGCACCGTGCTGACACCGGAGACCGACATCGAGATGGCCCTGGACGAGCCGATGTTCGTTGATCCGTGGGACACCCCCGTGCTCTACTATCGAGCGAACAACTCGGCGTCGCGCGTGCTGGGAAGTACGGCGCGTTCGGGCATCTACTGGCTTGAAGACAACGGGCCCGTTACCGGCGTGAAAGACGGTCTCTATGCGGCTGAGGGTATCGACTTCGGCAGTGGCAAGCTGAACGGCAGATTCCACGACATGAACGACGCCTGGCAGCCCGAGCCCACCGACAAGTACGACGACATTCTGCAGAAAAAGGAGCTCGACGGATCGTTCTTCGGCGTTATTTGGGATCGATCCGTTCGCGTGCGTCCCACGCCGGTTAATCCCGACTCCTATCTCCTGATCTCGGCCGGACCCGACATCCGCTACGGCACCGCGGACGACGTTGTTAACTGGACCAAACGCGAAGATAAGTAATGCCGTTTCGACCTCGAAGCCATTCGTTCTCCCGTCGACCGGTCGACGGGGTGCGCCGCGCGAGTGCGTTCACGCTTGTGGAACTGCTCGTGGTCATGGCGATTATCGCCATCCTGTTCAGTGCCATCTTCGTCGCAAGCTCGTCGGTGCTGGTCCGGGCCAAGACCAACGCGACGCAGGCTGTAATGCGTGTAGTGGGCGATGCGCTGGAGGCGTTCAAACGCGAGCAGCAGGCCAACCCCACCATCGTCCGTGCGGTGCGTTCCAGCGCGCAGACGGTCTCGCAACAGACCTACGGCTACCGCGACCGCTATGGCGAATACCCCCCGGACGAACTTGAAGTATTCACGAGAGTCGGGTTGCCCGATTGGAAGCCTCCAACCGGCGCGCAGAATTTTTCACTTGCACCGGGCAAGGCGGTCATTGGGCCGTCTAAGTTTACGCCGTCGCCGGTATGGAATCCGATGCGTTTCTACACCGACCAAAACAGTGATGCCAACGCTCTGGAACACCGTGATATTGCGGCGATGGTATTGGCCATCGAGCTGCTCGGCGATACGTCAAAAGCTATCCTCGATACGATTCCATCCCGCAATTGGAAGCCCGCACCGCTCGATCCATCGGGAACAGTACCGGTCATCTGGCTGGACCGACCCAAACGACCGGGTGACACGCCCGACGACAAATGGGGTTCCGAGGATGTTCAACTCCGCTACATCGTCGACGCATGGGATACCCCGCTGAGCTACTTCGCCCAGCGTGACTGGAGCAAAAAGGAGACCGCGACCGTCAGTGCCGCGCGGGTATCGAGCAACCATCCGCTGTGGAATCAAGCTTCGAGTACCTTCATCCGGCTTAACGAAGGTCAACCGGTCATCATGTCATACGGACCGGACGGCAAGGACCAACTCAAGAAAGAGGCCATGACCACCTCAGCCTCGGGCCAGACGGGCGACGCCGACGCGTTGGCATCCATGGTCGGTGATTTCGCCGCCTACCCGGACAGTCGCGTTGACGGTAAAATTAACCACCCGCTCAACGACGACAACATCTACCTGAACCCGGAGCTGCGGGAAAAGCTCGCTCAGGGGCGATAACATGTGGCGTATCAATCGACAATCAGCACCCTACGAACCGTGCGCGCGGACGCCAGCCGCGGTCGGCCCTGCGTTTACGTTGATCGAAATGGTCGTTGTGGTGGCGATTATCGTCATTATCATCGCTATCTCCTTGCCGGCCATTTCGACCATGTGGGACAAACAAAAGATCGCCGACGCCGACAACAAGATTCAGGGATTGTTGATGACCACCCGGTCACGGGCGGTAGCCGGCGACCAGGGTGAACAGGGTCTGTTGGTCTATCTTGATGACAAGGGGGCGCAGCGCATGGTGCCGATCGCCCAGGCCAAGGTTCCTGATGATCCCCCCTGTGCGGCACCGACGTTGAATGAGTTGCAAGCCTGCCGGGACGCCTATCGCCTGGCGTATCTCGACGTGTTCGCCGTGCAGGACGCCCAACAGGTCGTGCTGCCGACGCCGCTTCGCGTGGTGCCACGCTACGTTGTCATTCCGGACGCGACCCGAACGGCGGATCAAGTGCTCACGTTCAGTGACGCCGAGCTGGCCAACCCCACGTGGAACGCATTGGCCCCCGGAAACAATCAGGCCCAGCGTCACCGCAACTATTTCGCCATGGTGTTTTCGACCGACGGACAGTTGCTCGATCGGCGTAACGTGCTCATCCAAGACATCGACGACGACGGCGATGGCCGGGGAGATCTGGCGGGTCTGCCCAGCAGCTACGATCATCAGAGCGACATGGCGCAAGTGACCCAGTATTACGATAAATCCGACGATCAAGCCAAACCGCTCGATCCGACCGGCAACGCCTCGATCGTTGCGATCCCCTATCTGGTCGTCGAGGCGACCGACACGACCGATCCACCCAACACAGCCACTACGCCTCAGAAAACAACCGCGATCAACTTTCCGGCGGTGGACGGCCTGTTGCTCTACGACGACGCTCAGTTCCGCGAGATCGAAGACCCCGCCGACAAGCGGAAGTTTCTGTTGGGCAACGCCAGACCGATATATGTCAACCGCATCACCGGGGCGATCATTCGCGGTCCCGTGGGCGAGGGTGAACCCGTGCAATAGGGAGTCTCGATTGTTCGTGCGTAGTCTTCATCCTGTCGAATCGAACGCTGGCGCTGCGGGTGCTGCGCGCCGTGCCGAGGCGGTTCCGCGCAGGGGCTTTACGCTTATCGAGTTGATGATCGCGATCGTCATTCTGGGTTTGGGTCTCACCATGGTGGCTACGATTTTTCCCGTGGCGTGGACGCGGGCGAAGGCTATGAGCGAAGTCACCGCCCAGCAGACGATGGTGCCCACGATTGAATCGACCCTGCGTAGCCTGGTGCCGGTTGCGGATAAGTCGCTGACCCGCGTAGGGTTCGCGGGCGACCTGGTGTATGCGGACGAGTGTTCGCCCGGATGGATCGCCGCCTATTCCGACACGCGGGTGCACGCGCTGAATCTGAACAACCTCAAGGTGCAGGATCGGGCGTTTGTGGCTGAAGACCCCTGGCGTTTGGAGATGATGCCGGATGCCCGGACCTGGGTGGCGGATCCGCTCGTCGGCGATCCGCTGTCCAATTCCTGCAACGAACTCTATGAGAGGATTCGAGGCTTGAACTTGGGCGTGGGCGCGTACGTGGACATGATCCTTGAGCCGTTTTCCTACCACACCCCCCGCGTGGATTTCGGCCAGCGGTTGTATCCTCCGCTTCCGCCGCGCGATCCGAATACGGTTGATACAGCGGGGAAGTTCACCGGCGATGATCCGTCGTGGGATGGGCGCTTCGATACCCGACGCTTCGCCTGGGCGGTGTTCCACCGACTGCGCAAGCGCGTCGGACCCGTACCGCCGACCTCCCTTGTACCACCGAATGACTACCGGCCCGGCGACCCGATCTATGTCCAACGTGCTCAAGAGGCGTCATCCGCTGCCGGGGAGGAGCGCACGTTCGATATCTATTATGTTACGCTGCGGCGTACAAGGCCTACGGATCGTTACGCCCGGCAAGAAGCGTCATTTGTGCCCAACCCGAACATCCTTGCGGCCACAGCTGGTGCCACCCCAGTGCCGCAGGCGATGTTGAAAACAGATGATGTCCTGTTGCCGACGCCGTGGCGTGTGCAGATCGAGGTCCCGCAGTTCCCGGCCATCCAACTCGCCGACGATGCGACGGGGCTGCCCACCGAGGTGCTCATTCCACCGAACAATTTCCCCGGCGGCGAACAATCGAAGATCATGCTGGTGCAGATGTTTCCCCCGGGGACATTTTTCATCGACGAGATCAACGGGCAGGTCTACAAGGTGGTGCAGCGGCGCATCGTGGATGATGTGGGTGGTGAGGCTGTCCTGACGCTCGATCGAGAGATTACGCTGGAGGACGTGGATATTCCAGAGACCTCACCCGGCGTATGTGATGTGCGGTTTCCCACGTTCGGGGCTTGCACGGTAGTCGGTCCGAACCATGCGTTGGCCGATCCGGAGGAACTCTTGCGCACCGTCTGGGTGTTTCCCCCCGCGACGGGGCAGCGCGACGACAGCGAGCTGTTTCCAACCTTCGACGGGCCTGGGCCGATAGTCGGTGTTGACGTCCGGTCGTTAAGCCTGTTACCGTAAAGCAAACCCTCTTTTTGTGTAGCGGTTGAATCACGGTTTCATCCGGTAAGACGACTCGATTCGTCGATACACAATACCTGAAAACGCTCAAGAGCAAGTTCTATGATTGATGTAGCATCCGAACGCACGTGTTTCACGGAGATTCTTTGCGGTCGGACGCTACGAGATCACTGAGCGCGCTCTAGAGTGGATTCAGGCAAGGCGTAGCGTTTTTACAGAGACGCGACTGTGAGGGAGCGGAGAACTGCGTTAATCGCTCCGCTACGTCTTGCATGAAACTGCTATAGCGTGCGGCGTTCTACGCCATTCTTTGTTATCGTATACCGTCGCATCAAGTTGATGTAGCGAACGAAACTCTGATTCAACCGCTATCCATCGACGGAGTTTGCTCTAACCGGTTTCGATCTGCTTCTCTGTGCGAGGTTTGATCTCTATGCGCACGCGCGTCACGCGCCGCGCTTCGGCCCCGACGACGTAAATCGCCACGTTCTTGTGAGCGCACTGCTCACCCGTTTTGGGAATGCGCCCCATCGTGCTGAATACGAATCCGCCGATGGTCTCGAAATCCTCGTCTTCGGGAAGCTCGATGTCGAGCTGGTCGTTGAGGTCGTCGATGCGCATGCGGGCATCGACTTCGACGGTGAGGTCGTCTATACGTTTGAGTTCGGCGGGCATCTCGGACTCATACTCGTCCGTGATTTCGCCGACCAGTTCCTCGAGTATGTCCTCGATGGTGGCGAGTCCGGCGGTCCCCCCGTATTCATCCAACACGATGGCGATGTGGACGTGTTGAAGCTGAAACTCTCGAAGCAATTCGCGCACGGATTTCGTTTCGGGGATGAAGAGGGCTTTGCGCATCACCGCCTCAAGCGAGAACGGTGCTTCCTTATCGCGCAGCAGCAGGTCTTTCACATAGAGCACGCCGAGAATCGTGTCGATCGTGCCGTCGAACACGGGGATACGCGAATGACCGT
>CAZWWW010000021.1:0-14642 GCA_964637715.1 uncultured Phycisphaeraceae bacterium
GGCGCATCTCGAATCAGATTCGCGTCGATCCGGAGACGAAAAACCTGGCAGTGCTCGCCCTCCACCGCATGTTGGAACACGTGGCCAAACCGGTTCATCCGGTCGCCGATCTGTCCGGTGTGCTCGCGCCGACGGAATAGCCGCAGCATTGTCCGATGGTGCGGGTCAGTTCTTACACGACGTCCGGCGACGCGGGAAACGATCCTAGCAGTTTCCAAAAGTTGCAGGCGTTGGCGATTTGCTCGAGGGACGCGGCGATCGCCGGCTCCTGGGCATGACCGAGGAAGTCAACAAAAAAGCAGTACGCCCATCGCCGCCGGCGGTCGGGGCGCGATTCGATGCGCGTGAGGTTGAGCCCTGCGTCACGGAATCGTTCAAGCGTATCCGCCAGCGCACCGGGCTGATGGCCTACGCTGAACACGAGGGCGGTCTTGTCCGACCCGGTCGGTTTCGGGGACGATCCGCCCAGGATAAGAAACCGGGTAACGTTCTCCGCATCGTCTTCAACGAACGAAGCCAGGCGCGACAAACCGAACAGCTCGCCCGCCAGTTCGCTGGCGATCGCCGCCGTGCTCGGCTCGCGGGCGGCGCGCTCGGCCGCCGCGCTGGTACTGGCCACCGGTACGGTCTTGTTCGATAAACCCGTATTGGCGAGCCATTTCTGACATTGCGCAAACGCCTCCGGCTTGGAGTAGACCCGTTCAAGCTGCGCGAGCGGTCCCGTACCAAGCAGATGGTGGTGAACGGCGAGATTCAGTTCGCCGCATACCTGGAGGGTTCGTTCCATGAGCAGGTCAAGCGTCTCACCCACGCCGCCGACCATGGAGTTCTCCACAGGAACCAGACCGGACTCCACGTGCCCGTGTTCCAATTCGTCAAAGACCGCAGCCAGGTTCGTAACAAGCTCGAAATCCACCGAGGTACCGAATTTGCGCCGACCGGCCAGGTGTGAATAACTACCGGCGGGACCGAGCACGGCGATGCGCGGCGTGCGTTCCAGCGCCAGCGATGCGCTCATCAATTCTCGATAAATCGCGCGAAGCGATTGATCGCTGACCGGTCCCGCACTCAACCCCACCACGCGGTCGAGTACCTGCCGCTCACGATCGGGCGCGTACACGCGCAGACCGGTAGCCGCCTTGGCCTTGCCGATGCGCTGGGCGATTCGTGCCCGCTCGTTTATCAACGCGACCAGTTGATCGTCGATGCCGTCGAGCGTAGCGCGCAGCGTGTCCAGCGGGGCCCGGTTCTGTTGAGCGTCAGCCGTGTCACTCATCGTCGTGTTCCGGGTCGTAGGGCGTAACCTGCTCGGGTTCCGACGGTGATATCGGCTCGCTGATCGCGTAGGTTCCGTCAAGCCACTTTCCCAGATCGATCATCTTGCAGCGCTCGGAACAAAAGGGACGGTAGGGCGCATCCTCGCGGCGCTCGACGCGGATTACGGTTCGACAACCCGGACATTCGTACGTTAACATCTGTATTCCCTGCTTCATCACCGGCTCCGCTCGACCCCCAGCACACGGCGGCGCACGATCGTGAGCGTGATTCTGTTCTGTAACATCTCGGTTCTCGGTGTCATGTGCAAACCGCGTGCGCGAGGCGAGCGGGTTCGATCGCGCTTCGACGAACAGCCTGACACCCGGTACGGCGCACGAAGGACCAAAGACACCCCACGAATTGTATCACAGACTCCACAACTCCGGCTACGCGCTGGACGCCGCGACAATAGGCTACATAATCCGTGCTGGGATACAATGCCGCCTTGACGCACGCCGCGCGGGCGGAGGTCTCCAGGCCGGCCAACGAAAGACCCTTTATGAATGATCGATTGATAACCGTCATTTCCTTACTGATAGCGGGGGTGGGGCACGCACAGAACCCGACCGATACGCCCGGCAATACTCCGCCGACACGCCCCCCCATCATGCGGCACATGCAGGAGGAGCTCGACTATTCGATGAAGCACCTCCATGGACCGGATGGTGTATCGCCCTATTACATCGCCTATACGGTATACGATGAGCAACGGGCGGTCATCGGTGCAACGCTCGGCGCGATCACCGTGGACCAGGGCAACCGGACCCGAAACCTGAACATCGACCTGCGCGTCGGGGATCATAAGCTCGACAACACCCGCCAGATACGCGGCGGCGGTAGTGCGCACGAGCGCGGCAGCGGCAACGTACCCGTGCCGATCGAGGACAAACCGGATGCCATCCGCCATGCGCTGTGGCTCCACACCGACCGGGCGTTCAAGGCAGCCGCCGAACGCCTCGCCAAGATCAAGACCAACCTCCAGGTCAAGGTCGACGAAGAGGACGCGTCCAACGATTTCAGCAAAGAAAAGGCGCACGTCTACTTTGAAGAGCCGGCTGCGTTCTCGCTCGATCACGATGCCTGGGTGCGTCGCCTGCGCGCCGTTTCAGCGATCGCCCGCACGCATCCAGACATTTACGGCTCGCAGGTTACACTCGGCGTCTACGCAGCCACGCGCTACCTCGTAAGCAGTGAGGGCACCCGGTTGATCACGGCGCAAAAACGCTATCGCATTACGCTGAGCGCGCAGACCAAAGCGGACGACGGTATGGACCTGGGGCAATCCTTCGACTTCAACGCCGCGGCGGAGGATCGACTGCCGGATCAACAAGAGATTGAACGGGCGTTCCGAGGCGTAATCGCACAGGTACAGGCTCTTCGATCAGCCCCGCTCGCGGAACCCTACATCGGTCCGGCGATTCTGCGAAACCGCGCCAGCGCCGTGTTCTTTCACGAAATCTTCGGCCACCGCATCGAGGGGCACCGGCAGAAAGACGTGACCGAAGGGCAGACGTTTACAAAAAAGATCGGCAAGCAGGTTCTGCCCCCGTTCATCAGCGTACACGACGACCCCACGATCGCCAGGCTCAACGGCACGGACCTTCGCGGTTTCTACCGGTTCGACGACGAAGGTGTAGCCGCCCAGGACGTCACCCTCGTGAAGGACGGCGTACTCAAGACATTCCTGATGTCGCGACGCCCGGTTGACCGGTTCCCAAACTCGAACGGGCACGGTCGGCGCCAGGCGGGACTCGCGCCCATCGCCCGACAAGCGAATCTGATCGTGGAATCAACGAAACAGGTACCGTTTGACGAGTTGCGAACGCTATTGATTGAAGAATGTAAACGGCAGGGCAAACCGTATGGCCTGTTGTTCGAGGACATCTCCGGCGGGTTCACAACAACCTCCCGCCAAGGACCGCAGTCCTTTAAGGTCTTGCCGATCGTCGTCTACCGCGTGTTTGTGGACGGACGACCCGATGAGTTGATCCGGGGGGTCGATCTTGTCGGCACGCCCCTTACGGCGTTCGAACGCATCGTCGCCACGGCGGACGACCCGGCTGTCTTCAACGGCACCTGCGGCGCGGAATCCGGGTGGGTTCCGGTGTCCGCCGTCTCGCCGAGTATCCTGGTCTCCACGATCGAAATCGAGAAACGGCAACGCAGTCAAAGTCGTCCTCCGATTCTGCCACCGCCGCTTGACGTGACGGAATCGACGGAATCGACAGGAAGCGCCGCCGGACGCTAGTGCAGCGTCCCAGCTTATTCTTCGGGTTCGTTGTGGGTAGCATGGGCAAGCAGCAGCTTGCCCGTGTTGTTCCGGGGGAAGTCACGGGCAAACAAGTTTGCCCATGCCACTCAAAAAGCAAGGTATGACAAGGCATTATCGCGAACGGTCGAGCAGACGACCCCTTGTATACCGAACAGAAGGGCAGGTTTTAGAGATTATGAGCATACGATCGATCTTCCTGTGCCATGTGGCTTTGACCTGCATCGCACTCCCGCCCGGAGTGAGGGCGGAGGTGTCGTCGCACGCGCCTACCGATGTCCTCACGCGCGCCCTGGTCGATGAACTCGATCGTTCTATGAACGGGCTCGCCCTCGGCGATCTTCCCAAGCCCTATCTGATCCAACTCACCGCCCATGATCGTAAAACGCTGACGATAAACGCTTCGTACGGCGGGATCGTAGCCAACGTACAACAGCGCGATCGATACCTGTCGAGCCGCGTCCGCGTCGGTTCGTACAGGCTGGACAACACCAATTTCGGGCGCCCGTTTGGCAACGCCGGTCGTTTGCCGCTGGAAGATGATTACGTGGCGCTGCGCCATGCCGTCTGGTCGGTGCTCGACGAAGACTACAAACGCGCCGTGGAAACACTGACCGCCAAACGCGCTTATCTGAAAGACCATACCGTCGACAACAGGCCGGACGACTATACGTCTGGCAAGGCCGTCGTGGGCAGCGAACCGTTGGCGCAACTCGATCTCGATCGTAAGCATTGGGCCCATCGATTGGAGGCGATCTCCGCCCGGTTCCACAAGTACCCGCGCATACAGGATGCCCACGTTTCGTTCCTGGCGGCGACCTCCGACCGATGGATCGTGAACTCCGAAGGCACCCGGCTGCGCACCGCCGATCGAGGCGTATTGCTTCAGATCAATGCGTCACTCCAAGCACCAGACGGTATGCCGCTGTCAGATGGACTGTCCTATCTCGGACTCACAACGAACGACCTACCCCCGCTGCCGAAGATCATTGAGGATATAGACTCATTGTGTGCCGCTCTTGTGGCACTGGCTGATGCGCCCGTTATTGAACACTACACCGGACCGGTGCTGTTTGAACCGGTGGCTGCCGGCAAGGCGTTCGACGCCCTGCTGGGTGATCGCTTGTGCGCACGCCCCGTTCCCATCGGCGGCGGTTGGGAGGACCGGAGCTTCGAGAACCGCATCGGACTGCGCATCCTGCCGCGTTCGTTTACGGTGCGTGTCGATCCCACGACCGAACGGTTCGATAATACCGTGCTCGCCGGCACCTACACCTACGACGATGAAGGAACGCCCGGTCAGCGCCTTACGCTGGTGGATAAGGGGATCCTCAAAACGCTCGTATCCTCAAGGGCGCCGACGCGCAAGATCAAGACCACGACCGGACACGGGAGGAATGCGGGCTTTGGCGACGCGCAGGCGAGCATCAGTGCGTTGTACGTTGAGGATAAGGACGGCGTGTCGGCCGAGGAACTCAAGAACGAACTCCTCGTCGCCGCGAAAGAGGAGGGGCTGGATTTCGCGTTGCGCATTGTGAGTATCGAGGACGGCGGGTACGGGCAACTTGGTGATCCGATCCGCGCGTTTCGCGTCGACGCCAAGGACGGCCATGAAGAACCGGTTCGCGGGCTGACCTTTTTGCCCGTAACCCCCCGGGCGTTCAAACGATTGCTCGCAGCCGGGACCCAGCGGAAAGTGCACAACGCCCTCGCCCAAATATCAGCAAGCTATATATCTCCGGCTATCCTCTTTGAGGAACTGGACCTGGGAAAAACCCAACAGGAATTCGCCAAACCGCCCATCCTGCCCTCGCCGCTTCAGCGGGACAAGGGCCCGTAAGTGTCTCCTATGCCCCCGACAAACCGGGCGTTGTAGGACAGGTTGGACTGTGGCGCCATCGAACCATGGCACGGCGTGTCGCCTTCATGGGAGCCCCATGAAGAAGGCCCTGAGCAGCAGGCGATTCCATCTGCGCGAACGCGGATTCTTCCTTCTATGCGGCGGGGTGGACCGTTCCGCCGCGCTCGCGTATTTCATAATGCAGTGATCGATCATTGTCGTTCAGGGGCCATGCCTACGATACTCGCCCGGATTTCGATCTCATCAGCCACCACTTCGCCGCTCGATCCCGGGCTGATATTGAACTTCTTGCGGTTGATCGTGAACCGCGTGCGGAGCACGAGCAGATCCCCGCTACCACGGTGCAACCGCTCGCCCAGCCGACCGGCCAGATGGGTTGCGCGCACCGGAATCGTGAGACGCTTGGTAACGCCCTTGACCGTGAAGTCGCCGATTACAATCATGTCGACGGCACCGGAAGGTGTACGCTTAACGTTCTTGATCTTGCGAAACGTGAACGTGATCTCGGGGTAATGATCCACATCCAGCCAATCGCCGCCGTGGAGGGTTTTTTCCATTCCCTGGTTTTCGATGTGAAGACTTTTCGCAGAAACCACTATGCTGCCTGACGTGGCTTCGGGCTTGTCCGGATCGAAGGAAACTACTCCCGATATGCCCGACGCCAAACCCATGATCGGTTCGAGCACCGAATCAAGCACGAACGACATGGCATTGACGCCCTTGGGATCCTTGAAATCGTAGTTCTTGGCCGCCCCGCGCGCCGGACCCGCAATCACCAACAACGACCCCGCGATTGCACAACATACACCTGGTGAGCAAGAACGCATGGAACACTCCTTCAATAAACGAATTCAGCCCTCGTACGGCGGTTGCAACCCTTCTACAGCAATACCCGTTATTATGTATCGCCGTATCGAGTCGATTCTCCGGATGAAACGGTGATTCGACCGCTACACAATAAAAGAGCTTGCTCTATCGTAAGTCGATAGTCCGTTTGGGCAAGCGTTCGCTACTTCGTTGGTCACTCCCCCGGGTGTGCCGGTGGTTGACGAACGAGGTCGACCCGCTTCGCATGAACGGACGTTGCTTGATCTACAGCAATATCCGTTATTGTGTATCCCCGTATCGAGTCAATTCACCGGATGAAACGGTGATTCGACAGCCACACAATAAGAGAGCTTGCGCTAAACAAGGAGTGGCGCAGGAAACTGCAATCACACCGCGTCGAGGCGGGTTGGGATTCGCTCACGCGTAGCTGTGCAATCCGGAGATCACGAAATTGACGACGATCCAATTGAACATCATCACCTCGAAACCAACGACGGCGAGCATCGCCGTCCAGAAGGCTTTGTCTTTCACTTTGAGGCGAACGTGGATCAGAATGAGAAAAATGAGAAAGGTGTTGAGCGCAAAGGTTTCCTTGGGGTCCCATCCCCAAGGCCGCCCCCAGGAATGATCCGCCCAGATCGCACCCATGACCACCCCCGTGAACAGCATCACAAACGACAACTCAACCAACACCATCGTTGCACCGTCATAGATCTGCGTCGCCGTCGGTTTGTCCGGCGTGAGGAATCCGCCGGCTGATCGGTTGCCCAGTATCAACGCCGCCGCACCACCGGACGCGGCCCGCTCCACACGCACGCCGCTCAACCGTCGCGCTCGCGCCTCGAACGCCTCAAACACAAGCACCATCAGCGCACTCCAGAACGCGCCGCTGGTAGCCAGTAACGCGTTGCCCTGCAGCGTAAAGTTCGGTGCATTCATCAGATGCATCATCAGCTTGTAGCCCGTGTAGTTCACCACGCCCAGCGCGATCGGCAGCAGAAACAAGCGAAACTTCGACAACACGCCGGCGTCCCACAGTTGGCACCAGCGCTCGCGCAGCAGCAACAGCGCAGGAATGCACGCGATACCGATCACCGCGTAGCTCCAGATAATGACGTTCGTATGGATGTACAACCATACGTCGTTCAGCGCGGCCATCTTGTTGCTGATGCTGGAATCCAAACTCGCAGGAAGGAAATACGCCGCCATCAGCGCCGCCATCGACATGATCGCCGAACCGAGGGCGAACACGTTGCGGAACGCCGTCTTGCGCACGATGCGTTCGAGAATGAGCGCACCCACGCCACCGAACCACGCCGACGTCGTCACCGCCTCGAACATGTTGGCGTTGGGCCAGCGACCCGAAATGTACCACCGAATCACCAAAGACGCCGTATGAAACCCGAACGCCACGACAAACAGAACGAGCCCGATCACCCGTGCCCGGTTCCATTTGTAAATAACCGACATGAGCAGCGGCATAATGGCGATGAGGTAGAGCAACCACACCCAGGTCATGCTCTTAGCGCGAAAATACCAACTCTCCATGGAAAGACGACCCGCATCCGGATACAAACCGGGGGCGATCGTGGGCAACAGATCAGCGATGGTAGCAAGCTTTGCATTGACCGTGTCGGCATCTTCCGCCAGCCACGCGTTGCGCAGCGCCGCCCATGAGCCCGTAAGCGATTTTTGCAACGCCGGGTCGAGCCCCTCAATCGAACGCATCGATGCCAAGCCCGCGTGCGCCTGATCCTCGGGCGCTCCGCCGGTCAGGGAGAGATCGTCAAGAGACAACCACGGACTATGCGCATCGCCCGTCGGCGGGGCTACCACGCGAAGATTGTGCGCGAGGAATCTCGGATCGGCTACCGTCATGGCGAAATTGATGGCATCAACCGGCTTGGCGGTCCGGATCAGGTCGCGACCCAGTTTTTGCAGGCGGGATACCACCTGTGGTTTTTGAAGCAAGGCGCGGGATATGAGTCCGCGCCGGCGCAGCAGCGTCGCGTGCTCTTCATCGAGCGACGGGTCGGACTCCAGCGCGGAAAGAAGCTCCTCGCGCATGAGCTTGTTCTTGACGTACACCAACGGCGTATCGCGGTACCCATCGGGTCTGAACATCAAATCGAGGTAGGTAAACCCGTGGCTTTGCCCGTGGATCAAACGCGGACCGCTGACGTAGCCCATATAGGTCTTGGCGTGGGATTCAAAAGATCGAAGCCGCCCATCGGCGTAGACGGCGGTCTCGTTAAGCGGCGATAAATCAACCCGGTCGAAAAAGCCGTCCGTTTGTGGCGCGGGCTGCGCACCGTGGCTCATACCGCGATAACCCGCGTAGCCCACAATGCACGCGACAACCAATATGTCGATTAAACGAATCTTCATAACTCACCTCAACGCCTCGGCACAGGCCGCTCCGTCTCTAACGCCAGCCCACCGTGCGACCGCTGTCCCAAAACCCAGGACTCAAGAATCAGGTCCGCGCGGTGACTTCCTGCTCCACTGCGACCGGTTGGACGGCGATATCGTCATCGTCGCGCGCTCCGGATGCAAGCCCCGCCCGCGCCCGGGCCATGATCGCCCGACGTCGCTTTATGACCGGTTTGACGTAGAAAGCGAAGATCATCCCGATCACCGCCAGCACGCACCCGGCCAATTGAACGTAGACGCCGTTTCGATTACCCACGCCCAGCCCCGTGTAGTTCATACCACCCGTCGGATTATCATTCGGCGGTTTATCCCACATGGATTGAAAAAACCACATCCCGCCAAACTCCGTCGGCTGATTGACCGCGATCGTGGTCGGTTTCGACCATTGACCGTTATCGAGAAAACGAAGCCGACTCTCATAATTCCGAATGGCCGACACCGCTCCCGAATAGCCGCCGATGTGGGTGTCCAGCGTGAACGCATCGAGCGCCACCGGATTGGGCAGCGGGCGCCGCTCCCTCGAAAAGACCACCTCGACGTGCGTGCCGTCAGCCAGCCGGAACACCTCCGGCGAATACGCGAACCGCCCCCGGTAGGCGTATTCCGGACCGGGCAGCGCATAATGATTGTACCGGACCCACCGGGCGACAACCCCGTCACCCGTGTTGATTTCCAGCCGGATCATCGCGAACATCTCGCCCGCTTTGCTGTCGCGCCGCGCGGGGGGAACGATGAACGGTTTGACCTGGGCTTTGGCGTTGACCCACAGACCGTCGACGCGCAGCTTGATCCCCGTCATCACCTCGACCTCATCGCCGACAGTCATGGTTCGCTCAGCCGTGCGCCCCGTGGGACCGTTCAGGAAAAACCGCAACCCGCCGGGATAGCCCACAAACAGGATCGGGGCCGACGCCGGTTGATAAGTCATAACAATACGCTTGTCGGCTTCCTCCGGTTTGCGCTGAGCGTGCGGATCGCTGCTGTCCCCGGCCATGTCTCGACTCATCTCCGGTCGATCCGCCACCATGCGCGTGAACTGTCCCTCGGGCGTTTTTACATCGACCATGGCGATCGAAATCGACTGGTTCTTTCCGGGTATCGAAAGGTTATCGTGGACGTTGACCACCCGATACGCGAATTCGGTGCCCTCAATCGGTCTGAACGCACCATCACGACCGGTGACCACCTCCGCCGTAAGCGGCACGTCCAGGGTCACGCCCTGCTCGGGCACGCTGACGTGCAGCGTCGCCTGGGCCGCCACGGGCACTTTGTCCAACTCGGCGGCGTCGTTCACCCAGAGAAACTCAAGACTCCCCTCAGCGGCCGACCGACGACGGGCGTCCAGGGCCACAAGCTCATACGTACCTACCGTGCCACGGCTTGACACCGCGCTGAGCGCGAGCACGGGGTTGAACCGGTCGCCCTCGATCCATTTTGATTGAAGGCGCGCGTAGCGCAAGTAGCCCGTTACATGGACGTCGGCCAATGACAGCGCGTCACCACCCGGTGCGGGCGGCACGGTGATGTCGAGCGTCTCGGGGGTTATGGGCGTGTGCGGGTCGGTGAATACCTGATCGCGCGAACCGACCCGATCGTTATAGCGAGGCATGTCGTGGATCGGGCGCTGGGCCCACTGTTCACTGCCTACCTTTCGCACGTACAACGCCCAGGTGTCCATGACATGAAAGTAATCCTGCGGCACGACGTCCAACGAGAGGGACAAATCCTTGTCCACAAGCTTGCGCCCGATGTTCTTGATCGCCCGCCCTTTGCCCGGCAACACGTCTTCGGTGTATTGAGGATAGCCGGCCAAGAGCTGTCGAATAAACGGTTCACCCACTGCCGGTGTCACCAGCACATTAACGGCGTAGGCCTTGTGCCCCTTGTCCTTCTCGGAAAGAATAGGCCACGCACTGTTGGTGCTCTGGATCGAAAAACGCCACGTGTCCGGTCCTATGTTTACCACGCGACTGTCACCGGGGATCGCAAGCAACGAAACGGGCTTCGTAAGCGACGGATGGTTGATCACCACGCGCCGCCGAAACACCGGCGTATCGCCCTCGACCTTGGTACCGAAATAGTAATAGCTTCCGAGGGTCAGCACGATGATACCGCTGTGGATCATCAACACGCCCGCGTTAACGAACCGGAACGGAATACGACGAATCGTCACGGTAATCATGGTGACCGAAAAGAGCACGATCAGCAGGTTGAACGGCCACCAGTGGAACCACTGAAACTCCGTCATCTCGAGCGCGGGAAGCTGACGCACGGCGGGAACAGCGCTGCCGATAGAGCAATAGACGAACAAGAGCACGGCCAGTATCACGCCGAACCAGACACTGCTGAAGAGACCAAGCAACAGACTGACCGGTCGTTTCGCGCGACGTGTTCCGATGGATGACGGTGCTGTCACATGTGCTTGAATCATGATCCTTCCCGGTTCGAGTACGGGCGTTCAGGAACCGTTGCGACTACCGCCCGTCTATCATGGCCCCTGCTTTACGATGCGGCTACGCCCAAGGCCCGGGGGACGTGAACACAGTGGCACTATCGTCCAAAGATGCAGCCCGGCTCACGACAACCCCATTATCGCGGACCCGCTCAGGCCCGACAATAGTTGTGAGCAATCCGCGTGCCAGATGCGCACAGCCCTTTGATTGATGGGTGGTTGTCAGCGTTATACCCGTGAGAACGGCGCCCGACATCCGTTCTCCAACCCGCCTTTTCGCGGCCCGGCCCCGAACCGCGTGACCATTTCCTACAACCCGAACCGCGATCACTTTCGTCGTGTATCGCCTCGTCGAGTCCGTCCGGCGGCGCGGACGGTGATTCGACAGCGACACGCAATACGGCGCATGCGCTCGTACTCCGCCACGCCTCATTCAAGGGGTGGCAAACTTGTTTCCCCGTGCCTTTCCGATCGCCTACACGGGCAAGCTGCCTATAGTCCGTGCCACCCATCAAATCATATGTGTTGCAGCACTATGGGGCGGCGGGTTGACTCGATACCACCGCAGCCTTGGACGATGGATGTGATGCGTCAACGGATCCTGTGACCAGCGATCCCCTCGGTATCACATACACCTCAACGCGACGATTCTGGGCAGCCCCCGCCTCGGACGAGTTGTCCGCTACGGGCCGATAGGGTCCATAGCCCATGACGCCGATGCGGTTCGGGTCGTAATGAAAACGCTGCAACGCCTGCGCGACGGCGATCGCCCGATGCGCCGACAGGTGCCAGTTGGTTGGATGGTGGGCCTTTGTTTCGGGTCGCACAATGGGACGGTCATCCGTATGCCCGACCACGACCACCTCAAACCCCTTCGCCTCGGGGGCGTTCAAGACTTCGGCGAAGCGCCGAAGCGATTCCTGCGATGAGGCTTTCACCGTGTCACTGCCAAGCGGGAACAGCAGATCCGCTTTCCATTTCATGGTCCCGCGGTTCTCGTCGAACTCTACAAGCTCCGGTCGCTGCCGGGCAAAGGCTTTGAGCGCATTGTTGAGCGGCTCGGGGAGTTTCGGCCCGACAATCGTGATATCGCCGAGCTGTTTTTGCCCCATGCGTTCGAGTTCCGTCAGGCACATCTTCCGCACGCCCTCGAGCAACTCGTTCTCGCTCTGAAGATTCGCGATGAGCTCACCCTTTGTAGCTAACTCCCGTTCGCACAGGCTTACCTGAGACTTGAAGACATCGTGACCCGAACGCGAATCAAATAACTCCTGAGCCAGAGACTCCTTTTCTGCGGCGAGTGTGCGGTTGCGCGCCTTGAGGCGGTCATGCTCCGCCATGGTTACGCAACCACTAAGCACCACCAGGCTCACCGCGCCCAACAACATTCCGCCCAACCTGCTTTTCACGCGCATCGCCGACCTCCTGTTCCCGATGATCTACCTAAGTGCATCGCCAGAATCGCTGTTTATACTCGCGCCGTTTAGACTGGTGCCTCGTCACACCTTGTTATTGGGGTGGCATGGGCAAGCAGCAGTTTGCCCGTGTTGTTCCGGGAGCAGTCACGGGCAAACAAGTTTGCCCATGCCACCCACAATGAGCCCCAAGAATAAGTTGTGACGCTGAACTAGTGCGCCATTCCGCTTCACGGGCGGCTTATCGAATCCGGTATCGATCGCGACGAACACCGCCCGCGCTCGATCGACACACCGCCTATCGCCTCATCCGCAGCCAATCGGGTGCCGTGTTTCGCAAGTCTCACAACCATCTGAGCCGCAGGCTTTAGCCTGCGCGACCGCTCAATCGCGATTCATTCAACAGAGTGACCCGACGTCGTGCGCTTTATGAAACGCGCTACCGGCACCAACTACGACTTCGATCGCTTGGCAATAAAAAAGGTGATGGCTGCCGCCAGAATCGCCACCACCAAAGCGCCGAGCGCCGCGACCATGAGCTTCGAGTACACCCACTGCAGCAGCGACGGCGTGATGCCGCGCACCAATGACGCCGCACCAAGACCGGCCAGCCACATGACGAATACCGCCACCACCATCAACGCGGTCAGACTCGACGCGGCGGGGTCCCCGGTCGCCACAGACGCCACGGACGCCGCTGCGTCCGCAACCGCCGGCGCACCAACCGGTGCTGCTTTCACCTCTAATTCGTCGGCGGCGTCGGTTGCGCCTTCCGTTTCTATACCTGCTTTGGTTTCGTCAACCTGATCCCCGCCAGCCTCGTCCGTGTAAATCTCATCAAGCAGTTCCTGGCCGAGCGACGTGTCATCGCTTTCGCGCGTCAGGTCCATGATCCCTGAACCGGCGCCGCTGCCCTCCAGCCCGAGCCCGGCCATATCCGTCACCGCCGTCTGCGCGAGCGGGTCGACGTCCTCGTCGAGGTCGTCGTCATCAAACACATTGACGCCCACCGACGCCACGACGCTATCACCTTTTTTCTTCTGTTGACCGGCTGTGGTGCCCGCCGAAGTGCTCCCCGCCCCGGATTCCATCTCGTCCAGACTGAGAATGTCGCTGCCGCCGGCCAGTTCGATGCTGGAATCGTCCGCCGGTTCGAGAATGATCTCCGCCCCCGACCCGCCTGAAGAGTCGCCCAACGCCGATACGATGGAGCTTCCCCCCGCAGACGCGGACTGCGCCGCCGCCATGCTGTCGACTTCGTCGACTTTGTAGTTGACCGATCCGGCGTCGCGAAACTCGCGCAGTTTGCCTTCCTTAACGAGGTCTTTGACCCCATCCTCCGTCGTGCTCAACTTCTGAGCGGCTTCGGCTGCCGAATAGAACATTTTGGCCATGACTGTTGTCACTCTCCCCGAATAAGCGATTAATCCTGGGGCATTCGCTTGTCCGCTTTTTCGATCCGATACGCCCGCTGGCGTTCAATCATTTCCTCAACGGCCTCCGGCGGCAGGTCGCAAACATTGTGATTTTCAAGGTACCGATCATACCGCCACGTTCGCGCCGAGGCCAGCCGCAAGCAGCTTTTTTGCGGCAAGTATTCGTACGTCCAAATCGTCATCGTGTCGACGTCGACCATGAACACCCCGTATGTCGATTTCGTGAGTTGCCCCGAGAAGGCGAACACGCCGCGCGCCCCGCCCGCCGTAGTTTGACCGAGGACCGCCGGGCTCCAGTCAAGCGCCGGACCCGCACCCATGCGGCTAATCTGCGCCACGGCGATCACCACAAGCGATCCGGCGATCAGCCACCAGACCGGGTGAGGCCTGTGGCCCCAGTGTGTCGAAAACCGCCCGGAACCGCCTGAGCGTCCCGCCGCCCTCGCGCTGTCGGTAGCCGCAACCGTCTCCGTCTGTGAGTTGTCGCTCTGGTTTGAATCCATCTGCATGGCCAGACGCCCAACGACGTGATCTCGATCGCGCCCCCGGGCGCGAGCCCGTCCCCTCGTTAGGTTGGATTATAGGCGCGAGAGTAGGGCGTACAAGTAGGAACACGCTGTTCGAAACCAAG
>CAZWWW010000022.1:0-14560 GCA_964637715.1 uncultured Phycisphaeraceae bacterium
TCATAGTCTGTGTTGTCCGTGGGCATCTCAGTTTCCCAATTCATCCTTCAGCGCGTCTCGCAGGAGCCGCCGGGCGCGAACGAGTCGCGTCTCCACCGTGTCCACCGGCACGTCCATGACCTCCGCGATCTGCTGATACCCCCATCCGTTCATGTGCCGGAGCACAAACGGCTCCCGATACAGCGCGGGTAATCCGTTGATGGCCGCAAGGACCGCTTCATGTCGTTCTTGTATGTCCGCATCATTGCCCGGGCGCTCCCTATCTGAATGCCTGGCGATTAAGTGGTCCGTGGCGCCGGCCTGTAAGCGGCGGCGCCGGGTGATCTCTCGACCGGCGTCGAGGGCGGTGTTTCGCGTGATGCGATAGAGCCACGGTCGCCATCGGGCCGGTTCGCGCAGCTCGTTGATGCGCTGCCAGACGCAGGCCCACACCTGCTGGACCACATCGTCGACAAGCTCGCCACGTCCCAACACGCCGTAGACGATCGACCGAACCCAGGCGCCGTGGCGCTGCACCAGTTCGGCGAAGGCATACCGATCACCAGCCTGGATCGCTTCAATCACTGGCTGCTCCACGTCAAACCGGTTCGCCACGTCCACCCTCATAGCTCATCTATAAAGACGCTCATCCCGCGCGGTCCCTGTCACGTCGATTCGTGTATTTCTTGGGATATCGGTCGTGCGGGTGCTCGAGCCGCGGATGGCGCGTGCGTCACAATCCGCAGAGGCCCCACTCGATCCGTTCGTCCAAACGAACCATGCAACACGATTCCCCGGGCGTCGCATGCCGACCACCTCGCGTTTTGGTCAAGCGGGCGGTCATGCACTCCCTGGATGTGTTACGCCGGTACCGCCGGTTTGTGCGATTGAGGCAAAGGCAGCGGAAGCATCGTATTGGCTTTGGGTCCGACAATGTGAACGCGGTCGCGATCTACAAGACCCTGTAGCGCTTCGTACAACTCGAGCGAAGGCATAACCCTGTATGCGGCGTCGCATTCGATCTGCACCTGGAGCGCGTCCTGCGTTTCAACGTTGAAATAAACCGGGCACCCGAGCGGAGCCGATCGACGCGATCCGGATGGCCCAGTCCGTCCGCCCGCGCGGCCCGATCCGTTTCCCGTAGTTCCACGCCCGCCGTTTACCTTTTTCTCGCCTTCTCGGCTGAGCACCGCCGACACGCGATGATCCTTAACCAGCGTCGCCAGCGATTCAAGCGCTTCCTGCGGCACGGTGCGGGACACGTCGATCCGCAGCGCGCGGGCGAGCGAGAAACAGGCTTGATCGACCGGGATCACGCGCGACACGCGCAGGGCGGGCTCCTCGCGCTTTCGATCCACCTCCCCTTCCAGAAAGACAATGGCATCGGGTACCAGCAACGATTGATACCGCTCCAAGTCTTTGGGGAACACGATGGCTTCGACCCGCCCGTGAAGGTCTTCGAGCGTAACAATGCCCATTCGCTTGCCGGGGTTGCGCCCTCCTTTGGCGATGACGGTACGCAGGCTCGACACCATTCCGCCGAGGATCACCCGATCACCCTCTACATGCTTTTTGAGGTCTACCGTAGACGCGGTGGCGCACGCGTTCAGCGCGTCCGCGTGGCTCGCCAACGGGTGTTTGGTAATGTAAAAACCCAGCACGGCCTTTTCCCGGGCGAGCATGTCCGCTTCCGTCCATTCCGCGTTGGATAGCCGGTGACTAACCGGCGCACCGGGCGCGCCGGCGTCACCAAAGAGCCCCATTTGTCCGTTGCGTCGATCGCGCTGTATCGATTGACCGACGGACACCGCGCGCTCGAGGGCTTCGACCAGTGCCCGGCGCATGGCACCTGTGTTGTCGAACACCCCGGCGCAGATGAGCGCTTCAATCGTGGATTTGTTCACGGCGGTAAGATCAACGCGCTCGCAGAAGTCGAACAGATCGACAAACGCCCCCCCGCGCCGGCGTTCATCGACGATCGCAGCCACGGCCTTGCCGCCGACTCCTTTGATCGCCCCGAGCCCGAAACGGATAGCGACACAGCCGGTGGCCGCTGCGTCCTTAGGACGCTGTGATGCCACTGGTTGACCCTTGTCCGCCAGAGGTGCTGGTACGCCCGGTTCGTTCGAACGGTCTATCATGGACGAAGGCGGCACCTCGCCGGGGGAGGCGGTCTGCGCTGCGGACGGCCGGTCCGGCTCCTTCTTGTTCCCGGCTGCCTTCCGCCGGTCGACCGTAAAATCCCACATCGAGACGTTGATGTCCGGCGGTTCAACCGCCACCCCCATCGCTTTGCAGGCCTGGCGATACTCCGCCACCTTCTCGACGCTTGACATTTCAAACGTCATCAGCGCCGCCATGAACTCGACGGGGAAGTAGGTCTTCATCCACGCCGTCCGGTACGCCACGATGGCGTACCCGGTCGAGTGGGCTTTGTTGAACGCATATCCGCCGAATTTCAGGATGTCTTCGAACACCTGCGTGGCGATCTTGCGCGTGACGCCGTTCGCTTCGCATCCCGCCAGAAACGGCTCGCGCATGGCTTCTATCATCTCCGTCTTTTTCTTGCTGATCGCCTTGGCCAAACGGAACGCCGCTTTAAGCTCGATACCCCCCAATCGATTCACCAGCCGCGACACCTGTTCCTGATAGACCATGATACCGAAGGTCTCCGCGAGGACTTCGGTCATGATCGGGTGGGGCGTGGTCCAGGATTGCCCGTGCTTGCGGGCGATGTATTCGGGGATGTACTCCATGGGGCCGGGTCGATAGAGCGCGTTGGCGGCGATGAGGTCCTCAATGCGGTTGGGCTTCATGCGCAGGATGACGTCGCGCATACCCCCCGACTCAAACTGAAAGACGCCCTTGGTATCACCGCGTGCGAACAGGTCGTAGACCCGCTCGTCAGTGAGATCGAGGCGTTCGATGTCGATCGGCTTACCGGTCGCTTGCTCGGCTAGACGGCGCGCCCGCTCCAGCACGGTAAGCGTGCGCAGCCCGAGAAAGTCCATCTTGAGCAAGCCGACCTTTTCAACGGTAGGCCCGTCGAACTGGGTTATAACGCCATCCTGCCCCGCGGCTTTGTAGAGCGGAAGGAACTCGGTCAGCGGTTGATCCGCGATCACCACACCCGCTGCGTGAACGCCGGCGTTGCGCGCGACCCCCTCAAGCCGGCGACCGATATCGATCACGTGCCTTGTCGTCTCATCGTCGTTGTAGCGCTTCTTGAGTTCCGGTTCCTGATCCAGCGCCTTATCCAGCGTGATGTTCAGGGTTGACGGGATGAGCTTGGTGAGCTTGTTGGCGTCGTCGAACCCGACCCCCATGACGCGGGCGACGTCCTTGACCGCCGCCTTGGCTTTGAGCGTACCGAAGGTGATGATCTGCGCCACGTGGCCATACTTTTGGCGCACATAATCAATGATTTGCTGGCGACCGTTTTGACAAATATCCAGGTCGATGTCCGGCATCTCGTCGCGGTCGGGGTCCATAAACCGCTCGAAATAAAGCCCGTACCGAATCGGATCGGGGCTCGAAATGTAGAGGCAATAGGCGGTCACGGCGCTGCACCCGCTGCCGCGCGCCCCGACCGGTATCCCGTGTTGCCGCGCATAGTTCACACAGTCCCACACGATCAGGAAATAGCTGGCGAACCCCTTACTGGTAATGACCTCCAATTCGTAGTCAATGCGTTCGCGCAGCTCGTCGGTAATCTCGCTGTAGCGCTCGTTCGCTCCCTGATAGACCAGCTCTCTCAGGTAGGCGGCGGCGTCGAGCGGTCGGTCGTGTTCGTCGGTGACATCATCCGGCACCTTGTAGACCGGAGCGTAGCGCTTCGTGAGATCGAGCTCCACGTTGCACATCTCAGCCACGAGCCGCGTGTTGGCGATCGCGTCGGGATAATCCGCAAAGAGCGCGGTCATCTCGTCGGTGCTTTTGAAATAGAACTGATCGCTCGGAAACTTGAAGCGGTTTTCATCGGCCACCAAACTGCCGGTGTTGATGCAGCAGAGGACGTCGTGGGCTTCGACGTCGTCGTGCTCAAGGTAGTGCACGTCGTTCGTCGCGATGGTCGCTACGCCGATGCGGTTGGCGAGATCAACCAACTCCGGGTTGAGCATGCGCTGCTCCTGCATACCGTGGTCTTGAAGCTCGACAAAAAAGCGATCGGGCCCGAAGATATCGAGATAGGTCTTGGCGAGTTCCTCGGCGCGCTGTTTGTCGCGGGTGAGAAACGCCTGGGGAATCTCGCCGCCGATACACGTGCTGGTGCAGAGCAATCCGGCGGCGTGTTCGCGGAGCACTTCCTTATCGATGCGCGGTTTACGGTAAAACCCTTCGGTATAGCCTATGGTCGCGAGCTTGAGCAGGTTGTGGTAGCCCTCGAGATTCATCGCCAGCAGCAGCAGGTGATACGCCTCTTTGGTCTCGGTCTCATCGGCACTTCGTTTGTCGCGACGACCCGCGCGGGCGAGGTAGGCTTCGAGTCCGATGATCGGTTTGACGCCGGCTTTGTTCGCCGCCGTGTAAAACTCGATCGCCCCGAAAAGGTTGCCGTGATCCGTGATAGCCACCGCCGGCATGTCGAACCGCTTGGCGCGCTCGATCAACGGCTTAATGCGCGTCGCCCCGTCGAGCAGGCTATAGTGGGTGTGCAGATGTAGATGAACGAACGAATCCGAAGCCATTGAAGGGGTGGACTCCTTTCCGATTATTGCTCGTTAGTTGACACAAGACGATCGTTGGCCGCAGACGCTTACGTCATCTTTCCTCCGAGCCGCAGGCTTTAGCCTGCGCGATCTATCCAGTTTCAATGATCGGAGCGAGAATACCGCCATCATTGCCTGGGTCGTTATCCTCTTTCCACTCGTCGCTCCATCGAATCTCGAAAGAGTCTCCAAATTGCAACGGCCAAGGGACGACCGTAGCGGAAGGCACGCCTGGAAGTAAGCTCGGATCGAAGGGGTACGCCGCGAATGGATGTAGAACGCCAAAGACAGGCGGTGGTGAATCTCCGAATCCGCCAACGATTACACCGGAAATGTGTAGCCGCGTGAGTTCGCCCGTCATCTTTATGTAGCAGATCGACGAAGAGCGGCCATAAGTTTCGCCAAGCTCAACAACCCGTGGGTTTTCTGCGCCGGAGAGATCAACCAATCCGGAAAACCCGCCGTCGTCAAATAAGATGTTGGGAACGTGCTCACGAGCAATCACGTCACGCGACGCCTGCCCATGAAGCGTGGTCACAAATACAAGCAGGGGACAACCAAATTTCCTCCTGGAAAACTGCTTCGCCTTGGCCCGAACCTCTGCCGTAATCTGCTTGGTGGCTAAGCGAAAGTGTCCGCCGACAAAGGGGGTGGTCTCGCAATCTATGATGTGCGTAACGTTTGTCATCGTCTCGCGCGAGATGTTAGTCACTTCAACGAAGAAGGAATGAGGATCCGTCCAGCAACGGAAATCCGGCCCTCCTTTGCTCGGGTCATCCGCGCTGTCTATCTTTGTGACCTTCGATCGCAAGAATCCCCACACAAGGGCTTCCGCGATGGCGCCTTCGGCCTTCGCTTCGTCTTCACACGACGCCAAATCGTTCGACCACTTTTTTGCTCTGGCGAGTCCATGCGGTTGTGATGTCAACCACGACCGATACCGGTCGGTCGCCTCGCCGTGTTGCTTCTTCAAGTAGTCCAACGTCATTCTACTATTCCGTCGTCAATGGAAACCACACGTTCGCGCGGGCAAAAGCCCGCGGCTCGGGTATCTTGGCGCCTTCGACGTTCATGCCGATCCTCACGACCCTACGTGCGATCTGATTCTACGGCGATTCCACCCCCGTTGCCAGCAACGCTTTTTCCCGTATCATAGCCCCTCTCACGTTGATTATGCTCGTTTTCGTAAGGTCGAGAGGAGGTCGTTCGTGTCCGGTTTTGATTCGACGGTTGCCCATTTGTTCACGTCCGAGTCGGTGTCGATGGGTCACCCGGATAAGGTGGCTGACCAGATTTCCGACGCCCTGCTCGACAGCCTGCTCGAACACGACCCCCACGCCCGGGCGGCCATCGAAACCCTGGTTACCACCGGGCTGGTCGTCGTCGCCGGTGAAGTCACCGCCCATACCCCCGCCGCCCGCGAGGCGCTGGGTCGGGCCGAGGAAACCGTACGCGAGGCGATTCGCAAGATCGGCTACGACGACCCCGCCGGCGGATTCGACTACCGGAGTTGCGCCGTACTTCGTGCGATCCACGCTCAATCCCCGGATATCAGCCGGGGCGTTACCGAGGGTGGCCACAGCGCCGAGCAGGGAGCGGGCGATCAGGGTTTGATGTTCGGGTTCGCGTGCAATGAGACGGCGTCGCTCATGCCCCTGCCGATTCAGCTCTCGCACCGGCTGGTCGAGCGGCTCGCTGAGATTCGCCAGAACGGATCGGTTGAGTGGCTCCGCCCGGATGCTAAGTCGCAGGTAACCGTAGCCTATGAGGACCACACGCCCGTTGGGTTGCACACGGTCGTGATCTCGACTCAGCACACCGAGGACGTGATCGACCCCAAGACAGACGAAATCAACGACTCCGTCAAGCGGTTCATTATCGACGAAGTCATCAAGCCGGTTATCGAAAGCGAATGCCAAAAGTTCTGGTCGGAGGATGTTATCATCCACATCAATCCGACGGGTCGGTTCATCGTCGGCGGACCCCACGGCGATACGGGTCTCACCGGGCGCAAGATCATCGTCGACACCTACGGCGGTCGCGGTCGCCACGGCGGCGGTGCGTTTTCCGGCAAGGACCCAAGTAAAGTCGATAGGTCTGCGACCTACATGGCTCGCTACATCGCCAAGAACATCGTGGCGGCGGGGTTGGCGAAGCAATGCGAGGTGCAGCTTGCCTATGCGATCGGTGTCGCGGATCCGGTTAGTGTCTCGGTGGATGCACTGGGTACCAGCGATGTTTCGCCGAATCAACTGGCAAAAATCGTGCGGGACACCTTCCCGCTCAAACCGCGCGAGATCATCGAGCACCTGAAACTCCGCCGCCCGATCTATTTTGAAACCGCGCGCCATGGCCACTTCGGTCGAGTCGGCGACGGATTTACCTGGGAAAAGACGGACAGCGTGGACGCCGTGCGGCGCGCCGCCAGCGCTGTTGCCGCGGTTTAGGTCATTAGCAGCTAGTGCAACGACATAGCTTATTATTCTTACAGCATAGTCAGTTTTTGTGTATCGCCGCATCAAGCCGATTCACCCGACGAAACGATGATTCGACCGCTACACAAAAAGAGAGCTTGCTCTAATGAAACGCGCTGCCAGTGCTTTGTCCCACCTAGTCTTTGGGGTGCCATGGGCAAGCAGCAGCTTGCCCGTGTTGTTCCGGTGTTAGTCACGGGCAAACAAGTTTGCCCATGCCACCCACAACGAACCGTAAGAATAAGCCGTGACACTGCACTAGGCGCGAATATCTACACGTCCATGGGAAACGCCGAACCATGCGCGGCCATCCCAGAATCTTCCAGCCTCAATCTCGGACCCGGCACCAGACCGGTCCGAAACACGCTCGTGGCTGCGGGTTCGCCCGCTTCCTCCGGGCAAGGAGGAATCGTTACCCGCCCGCCCCTCCGCGTTACGCTGCGAACTATATGATGCTCCGCCGGGAACGCCCGGTTTGTCCAAATCAAAACGCACATCGACGCCGTCGATGTAGATGCCGTGATGCTCGAGCGCCGCCTTTAGTTCGTTGACCCGATGCTGCACCCGCCGGGCGGCTTCGGCGGACTCGGTGCGGATGTTCAGACTTAATTGCGAACCGGTTAGCTCAACATCCACCTGCATGCGCCCGAGTTCCGGCGGGTCAAGCCGAAGGCGCGCGGTGGAAAAACGAGGCCCCGTACGCAATCGGATCGAACGCACAAGTTCGTCGAACGGGGTCGGCTCCGATACGCGCGGTTTACCTCGCTCCGACCCACGCGAATCCGCTTTGCGCGAAAAGCCCTGCCGCAGCACGTTCTTGTTGCCACGCGGGTCGCCCTCTTGCGCTCGCGCGCTGTCGGGCGTTGCCGTGGCGGCGCGTGCGGAGGCCACCTCTTCGCCGGCGCCTGCCCGCAAAACCTGACCCACCTGACGCGCCGCGCCCGCGTTTTCGCCGGAGTTCCCCCCCGCTCCCGACGCGCCGGCGGCTGGTGAAGTAGCATTAACCCCGGACGCCGCCGGTCTCGCTGTAACTATAGATGTCGGCGCGTTTGCCGCCGGTCGGGCGTCTTGAATACCGGGCTGTTTTGAGGAACCAACCGGGCTCGCCGACGCCTGCGACACGTTAACCCCGGTAGTCGACCGCGGACCGGTCAGCGTTTGATCAGCCGTCGATGTCTCACTACCCGTTCGCACCGTCGGCGCATCGTCAGCCGCACGGGCGGTGACGGATGGCGTAAGGCCAACGCCAGCCTGCGGATCGGCTGCGGGAAGCGATTGTTCCAGGCGAAGCGATCGAGCATCGCGCCGGGAAGGTCGCGTAAGCTCCTCGCGTGCTTGCGATTGGCGCTGTGCGTGCGGATCAACCGGAACAGGCTCGAACATCTGGGCGTCAAGGCCGCGATCCACCGATCGAAGCCCTAGTGACCGACCCATTTCCAACCGCGTCGCCGAGATCAACGCAACAAATGGGCCCGCACCCTCGTCGACCGCGGCGCCGCCTGACGCCGATCGCGCGCGGCGTTCCGTACGGTCCGGCTGCCGAGTGCTCAACGGCGGAGCATACGGTTTCGTGTTGTTTGCTATGGTCGTCATAAGCGACTACTGCTTTGTCACACCTCGTTTTTGGTGTGGCATGGGCAAGCAGCAGCTTGCCCGTGTTGTTCCGGGGGCGGTCACGGGCAAACAAGTTTGCCCAGGCCACCCACAACGAACCCTAAGAATAAGCTGTGACGCTGCACTACGGGGTCCCCTCTTCCGCCTTGAAGTCTTCCGAACGATCCGGCGCAACGTCGCGCAGACGCTGGAGAATCGTCTCCATACGTTTAAGTTGATCGCCCGACTTCGCCGCCTCCACGATTTTTTTCGCCTTGCGGGTATTCATTTCCAGCAACACGCGTGCAGCCTCATCCGGTGAGCCCAGATTCAACAGATGCTCAACCGCTACCTTCGGCGACAGCGCTTCGAAGATGGCGATCTGTTTTCGCGCGCCTTCTTCTTGCCGGCGCTGCATCGATGCCTGCGCCTCTTTTTGGGCACGTTCCTGTTCGCGTTCAAAATCGTCCTTCTGTGCCGTAACGCGAAGCATGATGCTGTTGTTTAAGGTCAATCGCTGATCGAGCTCGGCTTTGATACGTTTCGCTTCGAGTCGTAGCAACTCGCTTTCCATGGCCACATGTTCAGGGTCCTCGGTGGAACCGGGCTCGGGGCTGTCCATGACCGCGCTGTCGTCGACCTTTTCACCGGCCGTATCGTCCGCGTCAATTTGCTTGCCTCGAAGCACGGCCACGATATCTTGCAGTTTTTCACGCGTGATCGCCCCGCTGCCGAGCAGGTAGGTGCCGACGCCGATGGCAGCCAGCACATGTAGCAGCGCGAACATCGCAACGTAGTCATAGGTTCGGCGTAGAACGCCGGTATTCGCAGCCATAATCAAACGACACTCTTCCTGCGTGCGCTGCGCACAAACTGCTGCAACGCCACTTCGTCCAGCTCGATCTGTTCCCGTTTAGCCTGCTCCGCGCGGAAGCGCCGCCATTGACGTTCGCGAAGTTTCTCAATCACCTTGAGTCGCTTCGATAAGTCACCCAATAGATTTCGCCGGCGGACCAACTCCGCCTGTTGCTTCGACAAAAAAGCCTGCGCCTGAATCGCCTGGTCCGCGAGCCAGCCGCCATGAAACTCCTGGCTCCGCAACAATCCGACGTCGAGGCGCGCGCCCTGTTTCGCGCTCCGCGTCGACAGGGTCAATTCGCGCAATCTGTTGGTCACATCCGCCAGGCTCACCTCGGCTGCTTTGACGGCACGGGCGGCGACGGCCACGGCACGACGCTGGCGCTCGACCTCCTGCCCGCGGACCCGTTCCACCGTCGCCAACCGGAATCGAAAGGCACCCGCCACGTATCATCCCCAACAAACGAAAGCACATCACTCAACCCAAACCCGACCCGCTATGCGCAATCACAACAATCCGCAAAACACTCGATTACGCCTTGATCGGCGCGCCGCGCGATTCCGTTTCATCGCGTCGTTCCGCAACCCCGGGGGCTCCTCCGGAAAGGCGCCGGCGTTCCTGCTCTATCTTGTCGCCAAGCTCGACCAACGTGGCGCAGGTGCGCTCGAAGTCGACCTGTTCACCAATCCCCTGGGTAAGGAATGTGTCGATTGCGGGCTTGAGGCGCACCGCAACGTCGAACTCCACATTCGTACCCGGCGCGTACGCACCGACGTTCACCAGATCCTCTATATCATTCCACACCGCCAGAACACGCCGCACCCGCGCCGCCGCTTCACGGTGTCGGGCGTCCACCACATCCACCATGACACGGCTGATACTCTCGAGCACCGAGACAGCGGGATAATGACCCCGGTTGGCCAGATCGCGCGACAGCCATATATGACCGTCGAGCACGCCGCGAATGGCATCCGACACCGGTTCGGTGATATCATCCCCTTCCACCAGAACCGTATAAAGCCCCGTAATACTGCCCGACCCACTGCGCCCGCTGCGTTCCAGCAATTGGGGAAGCAAGGCGAACACACTCGGCGGATACCCTTTGGTTGCCGGTGGTTCTCCCGCAGCCAAGCCGATCTGGCGCTGGGCCATGGCGATGCGCGTCGTCGAATCCATGAGCAACAGCACGTCCTTGCCAAGATCGCGAAAATACTCAGCCACCGCCGTAGCCACGAATCCCGCCCGCACGCGCAACACGGGCGACTCATCGGAGGTACTCACGACCAACACCGATCGCTTCAAGCCCTCCTCGCCCAAATCCTTGCGAATAAAATCACCGACTTCGCGACCGCGCTCGCCGATGAGCGACACCACCACGACGTCCGCCTTCGTGTAGCGGGCGATCATCCCCATAAGAACACTCTTGCCCACGCCGGTTCCTGCGAAGATGCCCAATCGTTGCCCACCGCCGATCGTGTGCATCGCGTCGATCGCGCGAATCCCTGTAGAAAGCGGCCGGCGAATCGGCGCGCGCGACAGCGCAAGAGGAGCGGGGGCGATGGCAGGGTAGCGATCCTCAACCGCGAATTCAGTTTTGTCGCCGATCGGTCGCCCGAAACCATCCAGCACGCACCCGAGCATGTTGCGCCCGACCGGAACGCTCTCGAGCCCGCTTCGGCTTTGAATGGGATCGCCGCACGCCAACCCCTGGGAATCGCTTAGCGCCATGAGCACCGTACGCTCATCGCGAAGCCCCACCACCTGCGCGAACACCGACGCACGAGCGCGCGGCCTGATCACGCACATGGACCCGACCGGCAGCGGCAACCCTTCGGCTACCACGGTCAGCCCGGTCACCTCGACGATGCGGCCCGAGACGCGAACCGTACGGGCGCGCTCCAGCCTGTGCTCATTGACAGCAAACATATCGGTTGCGGATAACATCATGATCTAACGAGAATGATTAACTCAGGCGCCGACCCCGCGCGGCACGCGCCCGCCACTTCTCAAGTAAACTTGCCCATCGCAAACCCGCACCACGTGTTGCCAGGGGAACAACGAGCGTCCACGCTAACGGCTACGTTTCCTTCGATGACCCCAGCAAGAGCGCTACGAGTTCTTCAGTTTGAGTCTGCAACGACGCATCGACCTCCGTCGCCTCACTGGATACCACACACCCGCCCGGTGCGACCGACTCATCCTCAACAAACCGAACGGTGCTCGAGCCTGTCACTCGATCCACCACCCCACCGGCGAAGGTACGTAGGGCGGCCAGGTCTCGCGGATGCGCTCGCACCGCCAGATCGGCTCGCGATCCGATCAGCCCGGCGGCTCGTTCAAGATTCGCCGTCGCCGATTCCGTGTGCAGCGCCCCGATCTCAAACGTCAGTTTCGTGGCAAGACGCACGGCGAAGCCCAACAAGTCTTTGTTAACTGCCAGACGCAGGTCGGTCTTGATCGCATCGACCTCGTCGACCACGCGGTGCAGATCGGAAACGAGATCGGCGTGCTCGCGCTCGAACTCAGCGGTCGCCCGTGCGTGCGCTTCAGCATAACCGGCCTCCTCCCCTTCCTGTTTTCCCAAGCGAAACCCCTCCTCGTACCCACTCTCGCGCGTTTCCTTGTGCACCTGATCGGCTTGCGCGCGGGCTTCCCCGACGATCCGCTCACCTTCGCGCCGCGCCCGCTCGACAGTGCGGCGCGCTTCATCGAGATGGTCGTTCAGGTTGATGGCGGTGGGCCGCGCCTGGATCGCCATCGCCTCGCCCGCCCGTATCACCGTCGCCATGAAACATTCCCTTTGTCAGGCTGGTCCGTTCCGTTCCCGCGAACAGGACCAACCCATCTGCAAAACAAACAACCGGTTTCCCCCTCGCGGCACGACGAGGCGATCGCGCTCGATTACACGATCATTTCCTTCTCACCGCCGCGTCCCGAGATGATGACCTCGCCGGTGTCTTCGAGCCGCCGAACCACGTCTACAATCTTCTGCTGCGCCGATTCCACGTCGCTGATGCGCACGGGTCCCATGTACTCCATGTCTTCCTTGATCAGCGTGCTGGCGCGCTCGGACATGTTGCGGAAAATCTTGTCGCGCAGCTCTTCGCTGGCGGTCTTGAGCGCGAGACCCAACGTATCATTTTCGATTTCCTTGAGCACTTGCTGAATGCCCTTGTCGTTGACAAGCAGAATATCCTCGAACACGAACATCAGGCGCCGAATCTGTTCCACCAGGTCAGGATCCTGCCCTTCAAGCGCTTCGAGGATGCCCTTTTCGGTAGACCGATCAGCCAGATTGAGCATCTCGGCCACCCGTTCCACACCCCCCACCTTCTGAAAGGTTTGCGAGACAATACCGGACAAACGGAGTTCCAGTCCCTCCTCCACCTCCCGGATGACCTCGGGATTGGTGTTGTCCATGTTGGCGATGCGCGACACGACCTCGAGTTGTTTGTCGGTCGGCAAACCACCCAGGATTTCACTGGCCTTGTTCGTAGTCAGGTGCGACAAGATCAGCGCGATGGTCTGCGGGTGCTCATCTTGAATAAAGGTCATCAGGTTTTCGGAATCGGTCTTGGCCAAGAACGAAAACGGTTGTTTATAGACCTGATGTTCGATCAGCTTGAGCACATGCGCCGCCTGATCCGGCGGGAGCGCTTTTTGGAGCAGCGATCGTGCCTGCGCCAATCCCCCCGTCTTGGCGTAGGATCGCGCCAGCGCCACGTTATAAAACTCCTCGATAATCGCGCCCTGCTGACTCGGGTCGACCACTTCCAACGACGCGATCTCCCGCGTAATTTCCTCAACAAGGTCACGATCGAGGAACCGCAGCACTTGGGCGGATACACTATCCGGAAGATTAAGCAGCAGGACAGCGGCCTTGCTCATGCCGCGCAGGCTTGCTTTTTCTTGAGCTGGTGCGGCTGTTTCTGCCATGCCCGGTGCTACCTCAACGTGTCCTCAACGCCACAATGACACTACGCGTCGCTAACCCACTGCTTGATGAGTTCCGCGGTTCCTTCAGGATCCTGTTCGACGAGTTTGGACACCTCACGCCCCAATTCCTGAAAACGCAACGTTCCCTCATCGAGCTCACGGGCGGTGAGCAAGCTTTCGGAAACGCCGGCCTTACCCACCGGCTCAACGTCGGCGGTCAGAATCGGTTCGTCCTCGCGCGGCATGGTCGCCTCGAGATGCTGAGCCCATGCAGGAGCCGGTGGCGGCGCCGCCTTTTTGACAATGCGCATCATCATAAACACGCTTGTCAGCGCGAGCACCAACAGACCCACCTGTGGACCGTACATCCGCAGCATCCCGACGGCATCCATCGTGTCCGCGCCTACCTGAACCTGCGCCGCCGCACCCGGCGTGCGACTCCACACGCCGCCGTCGGCACTCCAATCCATGTCGGGATAGACATCCACGACCACGTCGTCAGGATGCTTGGCCATGACAATGCGTTCCACGCTGCGCTTCACGCGTGAGACCTGCTCATCCCGAATACCCACAAAGTCGGCGTCGGTATCGTTCGGCTCGTCCTTGTCAGGGAATCGCGCCTTGTATATCCCGGCAATGAAACTGCGAGGAATACCGATCGCCGCCGTAACGCTCTTCGTGGAGTACGGCATCTGCTCAATCGTTTCCGTGCTGCGCAGCTTGGGCTCAAAGTTCTCGACCGTCGTCTCCTCGGTGGTGTTGCTTTGCCCCTTCCCGCCGGCACTGATCGCCTGTCCGAGGTTTGCCTGAACACCGGGTTCCGTGCTCTTAGACGCCGAACTCGATTCCGTCGCGTGTGACGTTTCGATCTTCGGCTCGACCGGATCATGTTTGACGTTTTGCGTAACGCGTTTGCTCGTATCCACCTCGACCGAAACGGCAACCTGCACCCCCGGAATGTCACCCAACTTGTTGAGAATCTTTGTGGTCAGGTGGGCCTCGCGCTGTTT
>CAZWWW010000023.1:0-13984 GCA_964637715.1 uncultured Phycisphaeraceae bacterium
CGAGTAGAAGCCGCCGCCGGGACCGGTCATGCACGAGGTGAGAAAGGCGGCGTCGGTGGTGTCGATGTGGAAGTCGGGGTCGTTATCTCCGAACGCGAAGGGAACCGGGTCGGACACCTGAAAGAAACCGCTGCCGTTTAGAACCGGTTCGAACACCACGTTGCGGTCCCAAAAGAGGTTCATACCGAGGATGCCGTCAAGCCCGCCGCCTTCGGGCGAGGGGAGATCGAGCACGATGAACGGCGCTGCGGAATAGAGCAGCGCCCCGACCAAGGCGTTGATGCGAACGAGATCTACGTAGTACCCGGGTATGTCCGTGACCAGACCCGCGACGCCGCACACGTCAATCATGAAATCGGGTTCAAGCGGAAGCGATAGCTGCGCCGCTACCCCCGGGCTGATGATCGACGCCTGCGCGCCGGTATCCACGAGCATACGCACCGTCAGAATCGGATTGACCGGTCCGGGTTCACCTTCCAGCAATCCCACAGGGGCAAAGTAGGCCCCGCTGGTGGGTAGACTGCCCGGAATCAACGCAAACAGCGAGGGCGAAATCGGCGTCGTGAGATCCTCGAAGTCCGGCAGAAAAGCTACCGTAAACGGTGGGAGCAATCCGCCGAATTCAATAAAGAACGCTTGTGGGAATTCGGGAAGCAGTTCGAACTTTTCCAGCACCTCCACGTCAGGCCCTTTGATCGTAAGGCCGTCGACGGTAACCGCGCGCGGCGTGTCCACGCGAATCACGAAGTTATAGAACGTCATAAACGACGCGCCCATAATGCCCGTGACCGATTCGCCGTTCCCGCAGTCGAGCGGGGGCGGCGCGAGGGCGGCGATGTTTGAATGGCCCTTGACCGCGTTGAGGTCGAGCCTTCCGTCTGCGCCTATGTCTCCGAGCCCGGCGGCGAAGAAGGCGAAGGGTTGGGTGATCCGCGCGGGTACCTGTCCACCGACGCCGCCGATGGCGATTTCGTTGTCCGTCAGACGATCCCCGGTCAGCCCGACGCGGGTAGCGCTGGCACCGGCGAAGACATCGCCGTCGGCGCCGCTGTCGAGAAAGCCGACGACATAGTTCAGGTCCGCCGGACCGTTCAGGGGATTGCCCACATAGGTCGGTTCGAGTTCATGCTCGTAGGGCGAATCGTCGAACGGCGGTCTCTTCTTGTCGGACGACGTGATGGCGATACGCGGCGAAAAGCCGATCAACCGCGGTCGGGGATAGGGCAACGGTTCACCCGAAGCTACAGCCGATGCGCCCGTCTCGCGGAGCGTGCGGCGCGTCGGCGTGCGGACGGCAACGATCGTCCGCCCGGAGCCGGCGCGGATGGCCGTTCGTCGCTCGCGAAAGGTTACGCCGTCTTTGTCGACGCGGTGCGGTGATTGAGCCAACGCGGCTGTACAGGCCAGGACGCCGCCAACAAGCAGCGCGGCACTGATTCGGTTCTTTCCAAGTTTGAGCATCATGCCGTCGATCCCCCCGGATTGATACCCGCGGGACGCCCGCCGGTCTTCCCCAGTATAACGACTCCGCCCTCCTTAATCATCTTTGGCGCCTTGGCAGTGGCTTTTCAAGGCCAAACCCTATTAACACGACACTTGGCGGGCGTTGCGGCTGGCGGGGGTGTCGCGTTGGCGGGTTGGATCGGTTGATATCGCCCCCCTTGCCCACCGGTTTTAGAGGATGGCGGGTTGCTTTCCGAGGCTTTTTAGCCGCTGCGGGGTGCGCGGAGGGTCTGTGTCGCCTCAGCACGGTCCCCGACCGGCCCCGCGGCGAGCCTGATCGCGTCATACGCTCGGTTAATTGCTATTGAATTGATGAAGGAAGATAAAGTCGTTGTCCCGCGCTCCCCCGTGGCACGTGATGCACACATCGATTCGACCTTCACCCCGTACGGTACCACCCGGTGTTATGTTGGCCCAGAACCAGTCGCTGTTTTCGGGATCGAAGCCTTTCACCTTCCACATGATTGTTAGGGCGTCCGCTTCGTCCGACGCGTTCTCGCCGATGTTTTCCTTCACAATAATAGACCCACCGGGCAAACTCGTGGCGTTGTCGGCAACCGCCTGGGCAACAATGTCGTTGATGAACACGCGAGTCATGGGGCCGTGGGGGACCGCGCTCGTCAAGAGCCCATTCAGGTCGGGAAAGGCGGTCCAATCCTTATAAGGATCGGTTTCGTTGATTGTCTTGAACAACTTCGCGGCGCTGGGCGCGTTGGCACCGCCGGGCGAATCGACAGGTGGCATCGTAGGGCAACCCGAGATCGTGGCGACTGCTGCCAGCGCCATGCTGAATACCGCTAACACTCTTTTTGGAATCATGGTTTTTGCCTGTTGTTTTTGCGGAGGGCGCGTCCTTTCAGGGGGCCCTCCAGCCTCCGTATTAACGCAATTTATGGCCTTACCGGGATGGCCGGTTTCGGATCACTCGTGACGATCAGTTCCGAGTGGGTGCCGGTCACGGGGATCACATCATCACCATGGCGCGAGGGGCGTGTTCGATTGCAAGAAACCAGTAAGGAAACGGCTGAGTAGCCGTCGCCCGCCAAGCCAAAGAGCGCCCGGCAAATCGGAAACCGGGCGACTGCTCCGGGCTCCTATCGCCAGCCTTCTTCGCAGAGTTTGTATTCAGTCAGGTCCATGCCAAGCTGTTGATAGGTTGCGATGGCGCGATCGTTCGAGGAATGCACATAGAGCCGCAGCCCGCAGACGCCGGGTTCCGATCGGGCCAACGTGCGGACATGGTCGTACATCGCGCGAAACACGCCCTTGCGTCGGTAGCGTTTGTCGACGTAGACGCTCTGAATCCACCAAAAGAAGCCGTTGCGCCAATCACTCCATTCGGTCGTGACCATGATCTGTCCGGAAACCGTATCGTCGATCACGGCTAAGAAATAACGCGACCGCGCCGGATCGGACAACCCGGTCAGCACACCTTGTCGCACCGAGCGGGCATCGAGCACTTTCCCCTCGGTTTCCAGGGCCATCGACTGATTGAACGCGGCGATGACGGCGGCGTCGCGTACGGTTGCGTTTCGGACCACGATGCTCATGGTGGGCTCTTGGGGGTGTTCCTGTCGTGAGGTCAAGAGCATAGAATAGGGCTGGGGCGTCAGGGGTCAACGCTATATTCGCGAGCCGCGCAGCCGCCGCCCGCTGTGCAGATCCGAGCATTCGCTGCGGCAGGCGGGATGAGGCATGGTCGGCAAGCGTTTTCCATCACACCAGCGCACCGCCCGCGACAGCCAGCTTTCCACGTGCGGGAGGCAGTTGGGGGTTCCGTCCCGCACGGTCGCCTGGCTCGTGGCGGCCCCCTCCCGATTTTCGAGGTGATTTGCCTTTGACAGCGTTTAGCGGATGCGTATACTCACCGGACTCGGAATCGAGCCCGGTCGCGGCGGCGGCTTGCAAGATGATCTTGCGATGCTGTGGCGCTGTGCCCGGTGATTCCAAACGTGCGTCCGCCCCCGTGACGCTCGGCTGTGTCGCGTCTGCGGGCGCTGATTGCTGCTGTAGCTCAGTTGGTAGAGTGCGTCCTTGGTAAGGACGAGGTCACGGGTTCGAGTCCCGTCAGCAGCTTGTTGGGACTGACGGGTCGGCGTCTCGATGGGTTGTGTTCGGCGCGCGGGTCGAGCGCGATCCCGCGTAGGCGCCCCGGCGGATCGTATGGGATGGTTTTAGCGTTCGAGTTGGTTGCACCGACGGATTGACGCGTTCAGCGTCACGCGAGTGGAGGTAGATGTTGAATGGCAAAGGACGTATTTGAAAGAACAAAACCCCACGTCAACGTGGGGACGATCGGCCACGTCGACCATGGCAAGACGACGCTGACCGCGGCGCTTTGCCTGGTGCAATCCGCTAAGGGTCTGGCGAAGGCGGTCAGCTATGACGAGGTCGCCAAAGCGTCGGAGTCTCAGGGGCGTCGCGACGCCTCGAAGATTCTCACGATCGCCACGTCGCACGTGGAGTATGAATCGGAAAAGCGCCATTATGCGCACATCGACTGTCCGGGGCACGCCGACTATGTCAAGAACATGATCACCGGGGCTGCTCAGATGGACGGCGCGATTCTCGTTGTGTCGGCCTCGGATGGTCCGATGCCGCAAACGCGCGAGCACATCCTTCTTGCGCGGCAGGTGAACGTTCCGTACATTGTTGTGTTTCTCAACAAGATCGACCTGGTCGACGATCCGGAGTTGCTTGAGCTCGTTGAGATGGAGGTTCGCGAGCTGCTCACCAAGTACGGTTTCCCGGGCGATGAAACGCCGGTGATCATGGGTTCAGCGCTGCCGGCGACGGCCAACCCGAAGGATCCGGAGGCGACCAAGTGTATAGCCGAGTTGATCGATGCGCTGGACAGCTATATTCCGGAACCCAAGCGCGACGTCGACCAGCCGTTCCTGATGTCCGTCGAGGATGTGTTCAGCATCAAGGGTCGCGGGACCGTCGCCACCGGGCGTATTGAGCGCGGCATGGTTAAGGTCGGCGACGAGGTTGAGATCGTCGGGCTCGGAGAGACGGCCAAGACGACGGTGACCGGTGTGGAGATGTTCAACAAGACGCTCGACTCGGGAATGGCCGGCGACAACGTCGGCGCGCTGCTTCGCGGCACGAAAAAGGAGGATATCGAGCGCGGGCACGTGCTCGCGGCTCCGAAGACCATTACGCCGCACACGAAGTTTGAAGCGCAGGTCTATGTATTGACGCAGGAGGAGGGCGGTCGGCATACGCCGTTCTTCAACGGGTATCGCCCGCAGTTTTATTTCCGAACAACGGACGTGACCGGCGGTCTCTCGCTCAAAGGGGCGGAGATGTGCATGCCCGGGGACAACATTGTCATGGAAGTGACGCTGGGCAAGCCGATTGCCATGGAGCAGGGTCTTCGGTTTGCGGTTCGTGAGGGCGGTCGTACCGTGGGGTCGGGCGTCGTGATCAAGGTGATCGAGTAGTCGTTGGCGTTGCGGGTCGTCCCGTGAAAGTGATTCGATATGGCAAAGGCCGCCAAAAGAGAATATGTGTGGTTGCAGTGCAAGGAATGCAACGATCTGAACTACCGCACGAGCGTAAACGTGCAGGGTGGTACACCGAAGATCGAGCTGAAGAAGTATTGCAAGCGTGAGCGTAAACGGACGGCGCACAAGATCAAACGTAAGTAGATCGACCGTCGGTCGGGTTGTGGGCCTCTGCTTAGGAGCGTAGCTCAATTGGCAGAGCACCGGTTTCCAAAACCGGCGGTTGGGGGTTCAAGTCCCTCCGCTCCTGTAGTCGGGTTGTGATATCCTGGTGCGGGGTGGTTTGTCGCGAGCTGATGAGATCAGTCCGCTTCGGAGAAAAAACGGGTATGGAGACGACAGCCGTAAAGCCTGCCACCAAGGATTCGGGAAGCGGGGGCGGACGTTCATCTGGTTCCGGTGGGGGTCCGCCG
The DNA here is from genome assembly GCA_964637715.1 of uncultured Phycisphaeraceae bacterium. Classification (GTDB taxonomy): domain Bacteria; phylum Planctomycetota; class Phycisphaerae; order UBA1845; family UBA1845; genus CAZWWW01. The sequence goes on from CAZWWW010000023.1 coordinate 5,426, forward strand.
GGGCGTGGTCGTTCGTCCGGTACCGGCGGAGGTTTGTTCGAGAAGTACAAACCTGAGCTAGGGCGTTATACGCGCGTGGGCACGTTTGTGGGCGCGCTGGCGCTTGTGGCGTGGGGTGCCTATTTTTTGAACGGGCAGCTCTCCGTGTATGAAGGCGACGAGGCGTGGCGGTTGATGGTGACGCCTGGCATTCCCCTGTTGCTTGCGGTTGTGCTGGGCACGGTGGCTTGGTGGTTATCGTTTTCGTACCGTAAATCCAGCGACTTCATGATCGCCACGGAAGGCGAAATGAAGAAGGTGAGTTGGTCCAGCAAGCGGGAGTTGATCGGCTCAACGAAGGTCGTGATTTTGTTCACGGTGCTGTTGGCGGTGTTTCTGTTTGTTGCGGATGTGTTGTTCCAGGCTCTGTTTAGTTGGATCGGCGTGTTGAAGACATGACGGAACCGGACCAAACCGCCGCATCCACCGGAGCGCCTGCGGTTACGGAGGAGGCGGCCACGACCACTGCGCCCGGAATGAAGTGGTATGTGCTGCGCGTGGCGTCCAACAAAGAGTCGCAGGTGCGCGATACGCTGTTGCGGAAAATCAAGATCGAGGCGTTGGAGGACCGGGTTGGTCGGGTGCTGGTTCCGACCGTTAAGGAAAAGCGCATGCGCTCCGGTGTGTTGAAGCTTGTCGAGCGCAAGCTGTACCCCGGGTATGTGTTTGTCGAGATGGCCTGCGAAGAGGACGGGGCGGTCGCCGAGAACGTGTGGTTTCTCGTGAAGGAAACCAGCGGTGTGGGTGATTTCATCGGGTCGGACGGCAAGCCCACGAGCATGCCCGACCATGAGGTCGAGGCCATGCTCCAAGCGTCCAAGAAGTCGGAAGAAGATCCGGGTCTCAGCGGGCTGAACCTTAAACCTGGCGATCAGGTTAAAATCACGGACGGCGCGTTTGAGAGTTACGAAGGCGAGATTGAGTCGGTGGATGAACGGAGCGGGAAAGTCTCTGTCATCATCTCGTTGTTCGGGAGGGCGACGCCCGTGGACGTGGGCTACTGGCAGCTCGAAAAGGTCGACTAGCGCTTTATCGTACTCGGAATGAGGCGGGCTTAACGGCGGTCGTGTGTCGCCGGCAGCTTGTCTTGGATAAGTGAAAAGCGTTGTAGCCAACCGCACCGTGACGATGGGCGGATGGTTTTCGAGCGAGAATCCGGGCCGGTTTTTGTGGCGGCGTTGGATTGAAAGCTGCTTCTCGGAAATGTATTTAGAAACAGGCGGGATCGAACGACGTGGCGAAAAAAAAACGAAAAAAGGAAGTCACCGGCGTTATTAAGTTGCAGGCACCCGGCGGTCAGGCGACGCCTGCGCCGCCGATCGGTCCGGCGCTTGGTCAGCACGGCGTGAACATCGGGCAGTTCGTTCAGCAGTTCAATGCGGCGACATCATCGCTCAACGGCATGACCGTCGGCGTGGTCATCAACATCTACGCGGACCGTTCATTTGATTTTGTGGTGAAGAGCCCGCCTGCGGCGGTTTTGCTGAAGGATGCGGCCAAGATCGCCAAGGGCAGTGGCGTTCCGAACAAAGACAAGGTGGGCAGCGTTACGCGCGAGCAGCTTCTTTCGATCGCCGAACGCAAGTTGCCGGACCTTAACGCGAATGATGTGGAGTCGGCTTCGCGTATTGTGGCGGGTACCGCCCGTTCCATGGGTATCGAGGTTGTGGACTAAAGATTTGTCACCGGTCGGATCGGCGCGGCGGTCCGATCGTTGTCCGGCGGATTTGAGACTGAACATGGCTTATCGAAGCGTTGGGTATCGCAAACAGGTTGAGGTCGGGGGCAAGGACACCGCGCCCGTTTCCATAGACGACGCTATTGAGCGCGTGAAATCGATGGCGGCGGTCAAGGTCGATCGGACGTACAAGAACGGTAAGAAGCGGAAAACGATCGATCAGACGGTCGAGATCGTACTGCACCTTGGGATTGATCCGCGTCAGGCGGACCAGATGCTCCGCGGGGCGATTTCCTTGCCCAAGGGATTGGGCAAGTCGCGGCGCGTCATTGCGTTCGTGGACGGACCGATGGTGGACCAGGCCAAAGCAGCCGGTGCGATTGAGGCGGGTGGTGACGAGCTGGTGGCCAAGGTGAAGGACGGGTGGATGGACTTTGACGTGGCCATTGCACATCCATCGATGATGGGAAAAGTCGGCAAACTGGGTCGCACCCTTGGTCCGCAGGGGAAAATGCCGAGCCCCAAGGCGGGTACGGTCACGCCGGATGTTGAGGCGGCGGTGCGTGAGTTTGCGGCGGGGCGGTTGGAGTACCGCAACGACAACGGCGGCAACATCCATCTTCCCGTAGGCAAGGTCAGCTTTTCGAAGGAAGATTTGAAGGCGAATATCGACGCGGTGATTGAGCACTTTCAGAAAGCAAAGCCCCAGACGTCGAAAGGGCATTACATGAAGCGCGTGTGCCTTGGTGCCACGCGAACGCCGTCTGTGACGATTTCGACATCGGCGGCGTAGGGTGGAAAGAGGACTGCGCTCCGTGAGGGGTCGCGGGGGTACGGGCACGATTCAGATATAAGCCGGCGCTCGGCGAACGGGCGCACGTGGGAACGAGAAGACTTATGAGCAAACCGATCAAGCAAATGGTGACGGACGAGCTCAAGAAGCGTTACGACGGATGTGTCAGCGCTTGTGTCATCGATATGACCGGGCTGAGTGTGCAGGAGCAAGAGCAACTGCGCGGTTCGGTGCGGGTTAAACATGGTCGGGTTCAGGTGGTTAAAAACAGCTTGGCTCGCCGGGCGTGGGCGGGTGGACCGCTGGAGCCGCTAGGTGTGTCGCTCGGCGGTCCCTGTGCGATCGTGATAGGCACCGAGTCGATCATCGACGTGGCCAAGACGCTTGTGGAAGCGGCCAAAGAGTTCAGTGCGTTAACGCTCAAACAGGCGATGTTTGAGGGCGACCCAGATCTTGTCTCGGTTGAGCAGTTGGCCAAGATGAAGGGTCGTCGGGAATTGCTATCGGATATTTCGATGCTGGTGTCGTCACCTGGTCGTTCGATCGCCGGCTGCCTGAGTTCGCCGCAGTCGAAGATTGCCGGATGCCTGAAGGCGATTGTCGACAAAGCTGCGTGATATCAGAGCGTGGCCTGGCGTCACGCCTTTTTTGGGAACGAGACGTTTCACGCCGATTGGTTCGCTTTGGCGAATGAAATGACCCGCAGTGGGCGGGCCGCCTATCGGTATGACGCATAGTATCTACGCGAGAGGAGTGTTGTACGATGGCGGAAGCCACGAAGGAATTCAGCCCGGCCGTATCTCAGCTGGCAGAGCAGCTTGTGGGTTTGACGGTCAAAGACGCCCAGGAGCTTGTCGACTGCCTCAAAGACGTTCACGGTATCGAGCCGGCGGGCGGCGGTGTGGTAATGGCGGCGGGCGGCGGCGGTGGTGAGGCGGAGGCTGAGGAGAAAACGGCGTTTGACGTCATTCTTGCAGGCTTCGGTGACAAGAAGATTCAGGTCATCAAGGCCGTTCGGTCCATAACGGGGCTCGGTCTGAAAGAGGCGAAGGATCTTGTCGAGAGCGCCCCCAAAGCGATCAAGGAAGGCGCTTCCAAGGATGAGGCTGAAAAGATCAAAGCGGATATCGAAGAGGCGGGCGGCGCCGTCGAGATCAAATAGCGTACGGTCCGGTCGTGCCGCGTCGGGTTCCCTCAAGGGAGCCGGGGTGGTATGATGGGCGGTATCATGTCTGCTGTCGTACGAGAACGAACGGGTTTCAGGGACACCCGGTCTACCGGATGTACGGCGGTGTGAAGGTTCGTCCCGTGGCTGGTTGAGTGGTGGCGACTTGGGTTTGCGCGGTTTGGTTCCGGGCAGACCTGCTTGTGCGCGCAGCGGTTTCCTAGCGAGGCGGACGAGAGGATTCTATAGATGATAGCTGTGCTACCGGTACGAAACTATTCAAAGGTGGGCGACGCGCTTCCCGTTCCCGACCTGGCGGGGGTTCAGGTTGAAGCGTACGCGTCGTTTCTCCAGGAGCATGTTGACCCCGAGGCGCGCAAGCCGATCGGTCTCGAGGCGTTGCTGCGCGAGATGTTTCCGATCGAGAGTTATGACGGAAGCATGTCGCTGCAGTACATCAGCTACGAGCTGGGCAAGCCGCGTTATACGACGGATGAATGTCGAGAGCTGCGCCTGACCTACGGTCTGCCGCTGCGCATTCGTCTACGGCTCACGCGCAAGGAGGTGGATGAGATCCAGGAGGATCTGATCTATATCGGCGACCTGCCCATTATGATCGGCGGCGGCGAGTTCATCATCAACGGCGCGGAGCGCGTCATTGTCTCACAGCTTCACCGCTCGCCCGGGGTGGACTTCATCAAGAGCCAGACCGAGGGTGACCGATCGCTGCACTCCTGCCGGATCATCCCGGAACGCGGTAGTTGGATCGAGATTGAGGTTACCAAAAAGGATCTTCTGGTTATCCGCATCGACCAATCGAGCAAGCTTCCCGCCACCACCTTTCTCCGGGCGATGGACGAGCGGTTTTCGAGCGACGAGGCGATCATCGACGAGTTCTTCACGACGAAATCGGTTCGCACCTCGACGCTCAAACCGGAAATGTACAGTGCCGAGACGGTGCTGGACGGCGAGACGGAGGAGGTGCTCGTTCGCGCGGGCTGTCAGATCGGTGATGCGGTCGAGCAGATTCAGGCGTCATCGTTAAAGAATCTGAGGATCATTCCGAAAGTTATTGATCCTTTGCTGCTGAATACGCTGGCGGAGGATACCAGCCGCACGACGGACGAGGCGTTGCTCAAGATCTATGGTCGTCTGCGCCCCGGAAACCCGCCGCACATTGAGAAAGCGAGAAAACTGTTCGTCGAGAAGTTTTACGACGAAAACCGGTATCGTCTCGGCAAGGTGGGTCGGTTCCGTTTGAATCGAAAGTTCGATACGCCGGGCGACGGCGGCGCGATGACGCTCACCTGTGAGGACGTGCTGCATTGCCTGCGCTATTTGCTCAAGCTGCGAACCGGTGAATCCGCCTTCGCGGTGGACGATATCGACCACCTGGGCAACCGCCGTCTGCGCACGCTCGATGAATTATGCGCTGACGAAATGCGCAAGGGATTCCTTAAGCTCCGTCGTACTGTGCAGGAGCGCATGAGTATGAAGGATCCGGAGCAGCTCGGGCGCGTGGCTGAGCTAATCAACAGCAAATCCATCAGTTCGGCGATCGAGTTGTTTTTTGGACGCGGCGAGCTCTCACAGGTGGTCGACCAGACCAATCCGCTTTCTCAACTCACGCATGAACGGCGCTTGTCGGCGTTGGGTCCGGGCGGATTGAACCGCAAGCGTGCCGGTTTTGAGGTGCGCGATGTGCACATCAGTCACTACGGGCGCATTTGTCCGATCGAAACGCCGGAGGGAACGAACATCGGGCTGATCGCTTCGCTAAGCATCTACAGCGTGGTGGACGATTTCGGCTTCCTGATTACGCCGTATCGAAAAGTGGGCAAGAATCGAAAGCTAGATGAGCACACGTATTTGCGCGCCGACGAAGAAATGCGCGAGGTGCTTGCCCCGCCCGAAGCGGTTGACCCGAAAGACGGTCGGCTGGTAGAGGGACCGATCATCGCGCGAATCCTGGGTGACATTAGGCGCGTGCCGAACGAGGAGGTCACCTGCGTGGACATTTCGCCCAAGCAGACGATCGGGGTGTCCGCGGCGCTTATACCGTTTCTCGAACATGACGACGCGAACCGTGCGCTCATGGGTTCCAACATGCAGCGTCAGGCGGTTCCGTTGTTGACGCTGGATCCTCCGCTGGTCGGAACGGGCATGGAGCGCTGTGTGGCCTCGAGCAGTGGTATGGTGGTGCGGGCGCGTACCAGCGGCACGATCAGCTACGTGGATGCCCGAAGGATCGTGATCGACGACACGGACGAATACATGCTGCGCAAGTACCAGGGTTTGAACGAACGCACCTGCATGAACCAGAAACCTCTCGTGCGTCCGGGGCAGTCCGTCAAGAAGGGTGACATCATTGCCGACGGTCCCGCCACATCGAACGGGGAGCTTGCGCTGGGCAAGAACGTGCTCGTCGGGTTTATGACTTATGACGGGCACAACTTCGAGGACGCGATCGTCATCAGCGAACGGTTGGTCAAAGAGGACACTTTTACGAGCATCCACATTGACGAATACGACGTGGAATGCCGCGAAACCAAATTGGGGCGCGAAGAGTTCACCAACGACATACCGAACGTGTCGGAACGGGCGCTCGCCAACCTGGATGAGAACGGCGTCGTGAGTCTGGGCACGCGGGTTCAGGCGCGGGACATTCTCGTGGGTAAGGTCAGCCCCAAATCCAAAAGTGAGTTAAGCCCGGAGGAAAAGCTGCTGCATGCGATCTTCGGGCGCGCGGGCGAAGACGTAAAGAACGACTCGCTCGAGCTGCCCGCGGGTGAAGAGGGTATCGTCATCGGCACCAAGCGGTTCAGCCGGCGCTTGCACATGAGCGAAGAAGAGCGGAAAGAACTGACGGTTGCGATCGAGGAATACACCAAGGAGCAGGGCGCGCGCATCGTGAGCAGCTTCAAGCAGATGTGCTTGGCCATCGAGGAAAAACTCGGTACCCCGATGATCGACCCCAACACGCGGCAAAAAGTGGGCCACAGCAACCTGGACGAGGTCATCATGGAGCAGGTCGAGCTCTTCGCTGACCACGTCCGTTCCGGTGACCTGAAATGGATCAAGCCGGTTTCGGAGCGGGATGCGTGCCAGCCGATCGTCAAGCGATTCTGGCCCCGCATTATGGAAATCATTGAGGAGCGCGACCGGAAAGTCGCGCAGATGAAACGCGGCGACGAACTCCCCTCGGGTGTTCTTGAAATGGTCAAGGTGTACGTGGCGACCAAGCGGCAGATTTCCGTGGGCGACAAGATGGCCGGTCGCCACGGGAACAAGGGCGTGATTGCGAAAATCGTCCCGGAGGCGGACATGCCGTTCCTCGATGACGGCACACCGCTCGACATTCTGCTTAACCCGCTGGGCGTTCCGTCGCGTATGAACGTCGGGCAGATTCTTGAAACGCATCTCGGCTGGGCGGCCCGCGTTTGCGGGTTCCAGGCGATTACGCCGGTGTTCGACGGGGCCAAGGAAGAAGAGATTCGTAGTGCGCTGGAAGAAGCGGCGGAGGTCGCCAAGGGTCGCGCCGCCGATCCGGCGGTGGTGGCTGAGTCGGGCGCGGCGGACGTGCGGTTTGCGGCGCTGCCGACGACCGGGAAGGTTCGCGTGCGCGACGGGCGTACCGGCGAGTTGTTGGATCAGCCAGTGACTGTCGGCTACATTTACATGTTGAAGCTGCACCACCTCGTCGACGACAAGATTCACGCCCGTGCCACCGGTCCTTATAGCCTCATCACGCAGCAACCGCTGGGCGGTAAGGCGCGCACGGGTGGTCAGCGTTTCGGCGAAATGGAAGTGTGGGGTCTTGAAGCGTACGGGGCGGCGTATGTGCTCCAGGAGTTGCTGACGGTTAAGAGCGATGACGTCGAGGGTCGCACCAAGATTTATGAAACGATGGTGAAGGGCAAAAACTCGCTCGAAGCGGGTACGCCGGTTTCCTTTGATGTGCTCTGCAATGAGATTCGCGGGTTATGTCTGAATATACAACTCGACAAGCGGCGGGTTGGATGATGTGCATACCGCGGGAAAGGCAGGCTGACGGTGTATGACGACATACAGTTTGAATGTGTGGCGCGTCCGGACCCCGAAGCGTTGCTGGCGTTTTACGACCGCCAGCAGCACAAAATCACCCATTCGGCGTCGAAGCTGCGGCAGATGATCGAGAACACGGACTGCTTTGTTACGGCCCGTCGCCAGGGTGAGTTGATTGGCTTGGCCCGCGGGCTTACCGATGGCGTGTGGGGCTGTCTGGTTGAGTGCAAACTGGATCCCGCGTACCAGGGTCCTGCTTGTGTAACACGCAAGGATGGCCGTATCGAGCACGACTCGGCAGGTATCGCGCGGGAAATGGCGCGCCTGGTGATTGAGGATCTGCGCAGCCGCGGTGCCGAGCGCATCGCCGTTTTCGCCTACGGTACGGAAGAAGATTTCTGCGGCGAACTGGGTTTCGAGAAACTGCGCGGGGTGGTGGCGATGGAACTCGAAGGCGGAACGCCGATCGAGGTCCGTGCGCTGGTTCCGTCGAGTGCCGGATTGTAACACGATCACCCGTTGGTCTGGCGCGGTGTCGACCGCCGTCTGGAAAAAGCCCACATAGAGGAACACCCACACAAGCCCGGGGCTCGTTACGTCGGGCGAATCGGCTGCCTAAAAAGGATCGAGCATGTTGGACAGCATCTACGATCGGATAAATGACTACGCCCGCGTGAGCATCACGCTGGCATCACCGAACGAAATCCGTAGCTGGTCGTTCGGCGAGGTCAAAAAACCGGAGACGATCAACTACCGCACCTATCGCCCGGAAAAGGACGGTTTGTTTTGCGAGCGGATCTTCGGTCCTGCACGCGACTGGGAAAGCTCCTGCGGGAAATT
>CAZWWW010000024.1:0-13793 GCA_964637715.1 uncultured Phycisphaeraceae bacterium
ACAAAAGGGAGACGGATCGGTCGCCGCATGCACATGCCAACTATTGTCGATATGAAGCGGTGTGTTATGGAGTACTATCGTGTACTGGAGAGCAGTAGGGTAGGGTGCAACCGCCCGCTTCCGGTCTGCTTCGCAACGGTTACCATGTTTCGACAAAGACCCGACCGCGGCGTTCACTCTTTCTGTTTATCGTTTTATGTCGTCGATCCGCCGGTCAGGGCGGCGATTCGACCGCCGCACAAGGAATAGAGTTGCTCTATCGTAACGGTACAGTCGCTGTCGTTAAACGAGCGCTATCCGGGGGGCAGGCGGACTGAGACCCGGGGCGTAGCTGGTCGTGAATCCTGCGAAACGTATGACCAGGGCGGAAACCGGCTGACCAAACATTTGCCATGCGGTGCCGATCCACAAACACAAAGCCATGACCGCGCCCCGTTCGATGCTCGTTGTCCTGCCGACGTGGGTCGGAGATTTCGTGATGGCTACGCCTGCGCTGCGGGCGATACGCACGCATTTCGCCGACGCCACCATTTCGTTCTTGATGGAGCCCAATCTCAGCGATCTTGTCGGGGGTGGCAACTGGATGGACGACGGTATGGAATGGCCGGCGCGACCCCGGCGGTCACCGTTCCATCGGGCGTACCGTGAACTCGTGTCGCACATTCGCCGTCGGAACTTCGAATGGGTCGTTCTGCTGCCCAACTCGTTCCGATCCGCCTTGCTCGCCCGACTCAGCGGCGCGCCCCGCCGCATCGGATACGACCGGGATCGCCGCGGGTTCCTGTTGACCGACCGTATCCCGGTGCGCAACCGCCGACAAACCCTTTCCCGGCGTGCCGATCCGGAGCGGTCGTCGGATCCAGACGGGGCGAACGAATACAACCGGCTCCACCCGCCCGCACCGCCGGGCCATTTCGTCCCGATGCCCATCGTTGCGTACTACGCGGACCTTGCGGAGTTTCTCGGGTGTCCACGTCCGGGGGATGTGCTCGAACTCTTTACCACGTCCGACTGCGAGGCGTCGATGACGGAGAAACTCAGCAATCGAGGGATCGCCGACGCCCATCCGTTGGTGGTGCTCAGTCCCGGCGCGAAATACGGTGCCGCGAAGTGCTGGCCCGTCGATCGCTTTGCGGGCGTAGCGGATCGGCTGATCGACGCGGAACACGCCCGCGTGGTCGTCACCTGCGGTCCGGGCGAAGAACCCATCGCCCGAGCGATCGCGTCTCAGATGAAACAGACGCCGGTCCTGTTCGACGACCCGCTTCTCTCCTTAGGCGAACTCAAGTCGCTCGTGAAACGCACCGACCTGTTGATCGGCAACGACGCGGGCCCTCGGCACATCGCCAAGGCGTTCAACGTTCCCGTCATCACCATCTTCGGTCCCACGCACCCGGACTGGACGGCTACCACCTACCCCGACGAACGCATCGTGCGCATCAACGTCGACTGCGGACCTTGCCAGCAGCGCACCTGCCCGCTGGGGCACCTTAAGTGTATGACCGGCGTTTCGGTCGAGATGGTTCTCGATGCGGCGCGTGACTTGCTTTCCTCGCGCGCGGCCCGGATCGACGCCCCCTCGTCTACGCCATGACCAACGTTTCAGATAGGCCTGCGAACGGTTTGCACATCGAACCTGATGTCGAAGATCTGCTTCGCGCGCATCGCCTTATCACCGTGGACGCGCTGTTCGACGATGCCCATCTGTCCTCGATCGGCGCGACCCGGCTCGACAAGCCCGGTCTGAGCACCTGGCGGAGCCGGTTCCGCCTACCGCCGCCCGCGGATCACACCGATCCGTCCGATACCCTCTACATCAAACGGTTCGATAACCCGCCGCGGGCCGCGCGCCGGGAAGTGGCCCGCGCCGGCAACGGAGCGCGCTCCGTAGCGGGTGTGGAGTGGATGTGGATACACTTGCTGATGCGAGACGGGATCCCCTGCCCGGCACCCGGCGCATTGGGTGAACAATTCGATGCGGGTCGAGAACGCCGCAGCGTTCTGATTACGCGCCGCGTACCCGGTCTATCTCTGGAGCGCTGGCTGAGTGAGTGGTCCGACCGCGACCATACGACGATTCACGCGCTCTTGGGGCCGCTGGCCGATATGATCGCCCGGTTTCACAGCCAAGGATACGTCCACCGCGACCTCTACCTGGCGCATCTTTTTTTCGACCCCAAAGGAAACGCGGAACGTTCCGCGGGTTCCGGCCCGCAGGGGGAACGCGAGGTCGGCTCGCTCTGTTTGATCGATCTGCAACGCGTACTCCGCCCGGCATTGAGCGCCCGTCGATTTGTGGTCAAGGACCTGGCGGCTCTAAACTATTCCGCTACCGCACCGATGATCTCCAACGCCGATAGACTGCGGTGGTTAAAGGGCTATCGGGGGATCGGCAGGCTTGATCCGGCTTCACGGCGGTTGGTGTATCGAATCATGGGTAAAACCCGGCAAATCGCCCGCCATGACGCGCGCCGCCGCGCGAGACTGATACGAAGGAATGAAGCGTCTTGAAGGTTGCACTGATATCCGAGTGGGTCGACGCGTGGCGCGGTGGGGCGGAAACCTCGACGTTTCAGTTTCTGTACCACGTGCTCGAAAAGGGTGTGGACGTTCACTTGTTTACGCGCAGTCGTCCCGCGGCGGTTCCGGGTCTGGTCGTGCGGCATATCGGCGGGGCGGCCATGTCGCGCACCAGGCGCAGCATGACGTTCGCCCATCGCGTCGAACAGTTGATAGGGCGCGAGTCGTTCGACGTACGTCACGCCATCACCGCGTGTCGCTGTGCGGACGTCTACCAGCCACGCGGCGGAACCGTAGTAGAGAGCATCGAGCGCAACCTCGCGCTGATCGAATCCGATCCCGCCCGCGCGATCAAACGGCTCGCGAACCGGTTCAATGCCAAGCAACGATACGCCCTTCGTCTCGAACGACGGTTGATGAGCGATCCGAACGGCCCGGTGGTCATCGCGATCTCCGATTACGTCGTTCGCCAGCTCAAGCATCATTACAACCTGCCCGACATGCGAATCCGCAAGGTGTACAACGGCGTTGATCGCGCCGACCGCACGGACACCGAACTAGCGTCCGTCCGCCGGTCCCTCCGCCGAGAGTTCGCTATTGGTGATGACGAGCTACTCGTGCTGTTGGTGGCGCACAACTTCAAGCTCAAGGGCGTGGGGCGATGGCTCGAAGCGCTCGCGCTGCTTCGTGCGCGAGGGAACGGCAACGTTCGCTCGATTGTGGTCGGCAAGGGAGACGATCCGCGCTGGCGCCGCCGAGCGGGGCGCCTGGGCGTGGCCGATGCTGTTCGCTATATCGGACCATCGGATCGCGTGCGAAACCTCTACCTGGCTGCCGATGTCCTTGTACATCCGACCTACTATGACCCCTGCAGCCGGGTCGTGCTTGAGGCGATGGTCGAGGGGCTGCCCTGTGTCACGACGCGGTGGGACGGGGCGTCGGAGATGATCGTTGACGGTGAAAACGGCTATGTCCTGAACGACCCCGGAGACGTTTCCGCGCTGGCTGATCGCGTCCTGGACCTGTGCGATGCGCAAAAACGGCAGTCGTTTCGTCACCGGGCGGTGGGCATCGCGCCCCGCGTTAGCATGAAGCGGCACGCCGAAGCGGTTTTGGATGTTTATCGGGAGTTGGTTGCGCGGTCAGAGCCCGGGCGGTCCAACGCCGATCCGATCCCGGCGCCCTCCTGACGAACCGGATCATTCCGGCGTCCGGACATGGGATAATCAAGAACCTCGGATTTCTCTGTGGCCAAGAACCGGCGCACGACCGATAGCTTCCGGCGTGGACAATTGACGCAGAACGCGCCGATTAGGACTAGGCGGAGCCCCCGTCCGTTTATACAATAAGATCGGGGAAGAAGAACGCTGCCCCGGAAGAGATTGGGCCGGTTGCTACCTACAATATGAATAGAAGGTGGTAACCAAGGTTCGGTTTCGGCGGCGAAATCCTATGACGCAAAGTGCCGTTCATCAGTTGAACGTTCTCGTGCTGGGTCGGTCAGCGCTTGATGAAGATCTTTCGCGCTGGGTGCAGGCGAATGCGCGGGTAGCGTACGTCGATACCTTCGTGGCAGCGATCGAAGCCATTCGTGCGGAACCGTTCGACCTTATCATCTCCCGCGCCGAAGACTTCATTCCCTCTTACGACGTACAATGTTCGCGCCAGGCGGCCGCGATTATCGAGAGCGTAAACCAGGGGCTCTGCATCGTCGGCGACGGCGGCGCGATCGGCTGGGCCAATCCCAACCTGCTCAGCCTCTCGGACGAAGTGCGCGAGCGCGTCACGCGCTGCTGCACCGAAACGCTCGCCTGGGCCCGGGCGGCCACCGAAGCGGGATCGAAACCGCTCCGCGGTCGGCGTTTCAGCTTTATCACCAAACAGAACGAGCACTTCGAAGTAACCGCGACACCGGTGATCGATCTCCAGCATCGCGTGACGGAAGTCGCCGCCGTCGTGTGGGAAACCACGAACGCGCGCCGGCTCGAGGACAAGCTCGATGCGATCGACCGCGCCGGTCGAGAGTTGCTCAGCCTGGACGCCAAGCACTTTACCCAACTGGATGCACAGGCACGACTCAATCTGCTCGAACAAAAAATACTTCGCTGCACGCAGGATCTGCTTCATTTTGACAACTTCGTCATCTTCCTGCTCGATAGAAAAACGGGACGGCTCGAACCGGTCATGGTGTCACACATGCCGGACGAGCGCGCCCACATCGAGCTGCACGCCAGTACCGAAGGCAGCGGAATAAGTGGGTACGTCGCCGCAAAGGGGCGCAGTTACATTTGTCCGGATACGTCCGCCGATACGCGTTATATCCGGGGCATAGATGATGCGCAATCATCCCTGACCGTCCCGCTCACGTTGCAGGACGAGGTCGTGGGCGTCGCCAATTTTGAGAGTACCAAGCTGGCTGCGTTCAATGAAAACGACAGGCAGTTCGCGGAGATCTTCGCCCGCTACATCGCCCTGTCGCTGAACATCCTTAACCTGCTGGTCAACGAACGGCACACCACGACGGGACGCCTCGGGCGGGACGTCATGGCCGAGGTCACCGGTCCGTTGAATGACATCCTTACCGAAACCGAACGGCTCGTCGAAGACTACATCGGACACGATGACCTCAGGTTTCGTCTTCGTAGCGTGTCGGAAAACGCGGCCAAGATTCGCGACGCCATCAAGGATCTGACGCGCACCAACCGGGGCGTATTGGGTGTTCGTTCCAACAACGCCGGAGCCCGCGACCCGCTACTTGAAGGGAAGCGCATTCTGCTTGCGGACGACGAAGAAATGATCCGCGAGACCGTGCTTGATGTCCTTGCCGGGTATGGGTGCGTGGTCCGCACCGCTACCGACGGCGCTGCCGCCGTTGATATGATTCGAACCGAGACATTCGATCTGGTCTTGAGCGACATCAAGATGCCGAATCGAACGGGGTATGAAGTCTTCGCCGCCGCCAAGGACGCCAACCCGGATACGCCGGTGATCCTGACGACGGGATTCGGGTACGACCCGAACCACACGATCGTCCGCGCCCGCCGGGAAGGGCTGGCTGCGGTTCTCTTCAAACCGTTCAAGGTCGATCAACTGCTCGACGAAATCCGCTCCGCGCTGCAATCGGCGGCGCCGTAACGTACAGTCAAGACACCCCGCACGGCGCCGCGCCTCCTTTGATCGCGGCGCGAAACCTCTCGCCGGAATCGCGTCCACCGTCCTCTTTGACACCGGAGGAGAACAGCGACATCCCCCTTTGCACACCCGATATTCCTTCGCACGTGCCACCGGAACGATCGCACGACGCCGCTGAGTTCGTCCGCGTGATCCCCCCGAACCACTCGTCGGTACCGTGACCGTTGCGGCTTGCTGATAATCGCGCTGGAAAAACTGTTGCGAATGAATATAATTCCTTATGCAGAAACCGTTGTGCTATAGCATTCTCCCTTATTGTGAATCGCCCCGCCGGGCCGATCCACCGGGCGAAACAGTGATTCGGTCGCTACACAACAATAGGGCTTGCTCTATGCCGCGCGTTGATGTACGGCGTGGCGGCGAATGGTGGCCGGCCGGTCGGCGCGCAACGGATATCGGACCAGCACAGCCGCGCAGCTATCAGACGCATCCGAGCGATACACCTTGACGACGCCTCAGCCAATTTGGGCAGCTAAATCGACGGCGGTCGTCTCAGGAATGGAGAACACGTTTCGTGCCTGAATCCAAGCAGACCCTCGCGACAATGGCCGCTGAGATATTCGAGTTGCATCATCTCGTGGCGTCCCTTCGCTCGCGCCTCACCAGCGGTCAGGAAGACCTCTCGGAGACAGAGTTCCTCACCCTCGATGTGCTGGCCACGGAGGGGCCTTTGATCATCGGCGAAGTTCAGCAGCGCGTCGGCGTAGCGCCCGCGCAGATGTCCCGGATCGTTCGCTCGCTTGAAGAGCACGGCGGGCGGGGCTACGTCGCCTGCACGATCAATCCGAAAGATCGGCGATGCATCGACATAGCCATCACCAAGGAGGGCAGCGACGCCCATGCTAAATACCGCGATGCGCGGCTGGGAACCATGATGGACATTCTCACGATTCTTCCGCCGGAAGACCGCGTACAGTTTATGCGCATCCTCGGGCAAATAAGGGATGCCTTCGTGGCGCGACTGCGGGGCGAAATCGGGAAGACCTAAGGAACGCTCTTTTTTTTGTACAGCGGTCACATCACTGTTTTCGCCGACCGGTTGATCAGCAAAAGCGAAACCCAGGAACCCGAGGAGTGGCGAACACCACCCGCCATCTACAGCCCCGAGATCGGCACAGGCACCCCATCAAGTTTGTCGATGAGCTATGATGCCGGCTCACGCCGCGTCGCGGTTTGGCGCTGACCGCACGATGTTGACATCCCCTGCAGCGGGCACGATGCTTCCGCCTTCGGAGAATAATCCATGCGCGTATTATCCGGCATACAATCAAGCGGCAAGCTGCACCTGGGCAATTATCTCGGCGCAATGAAACAGCACATCGAGGACCAGCATGTCCACGACTGCTTTTTCTTTATCGCCAACTACCACTCCCTGACGACCGTGCAGGATCCTGAGTTGCAGCGGACGCTCACGCAGGACGTGGCCCTTGACTACCTGGCGCTCGGGCTCGATCCCGGCAAGGCCAAGATCTTCCGTCAGACCGACGTACCCGAAGTGTGCGAGCTGTCCTGGATTCTCTCGACGGTCACCGGCAAGGGATTGCTCGAGCGCGCCCATTCCTACAAGGACAAGATTGACAAGGGCATCATGCCGTCGATGGGTCTGTTCTGCTATCCCGTTCTGATGGCCGCGGATATCCTGATCTATCGCAGTGATCTCGTTCCCGTGGGTAAGGATCAAGTGCAGCACATCGAGATGACCCAGGACATGGCCGGGTATTTCAATAACACGTTCAAGTGCCAGGTGTTCAAGCGACCCGAAGCGAAGCTCAACGAGGCCAAAATCGTGCCCGGTGTTGATGGGCAGAAGATGTCGAAAAGCTACGGAAACACGATCAACCTCTTCGACACACCCAAGGCGACCCGCAAGCGTATCATGAGTATCAAGACAGACAGCACGCCCGTCGAGGATCCCAAAGACCCCGATACGTGCAACGTCTTCGCCCTCTACCGGCTCATGGCCACGGAAGATGAAGTCGCCGACCTGGCCCAAGCCTATAAAAAGGGGGGTATGGGGTACGGCGAGGCGAAAAAGCGGCTGGCCGACGTGTTCGAGCGGGTGCTTGAACCAGCCCGGGAGCGCCGAAACCAGCTTGCATCAGACCCCACCTTTGTGGAAGATGTACTGCGCACCTGCGGGGCGAAGGCTCGGGCCGTCGCCCGCGAAGTGATGGAGGACGTGCGCAGCGCGTGCGGTCTGGTGACCGCGTCGGATACCCACCGTTGAGCGAACCAAACGATTATCGCGTGTCGCTGGATGCTTACAGCGGACCGTTGGATCTGCTGCTGTTTTTGATCCGGCGGGACGAGGTCGATGTGTACGATATCCCCATCGCACGGATCACCAGTCAGTTCGTCGAATACGTCGATTTGCTTCAAACCATAGACCCCGACTCCATCGGCGACTTTCTGGTGATGGCTGCGACGCTGATGGAAATCAAATCCCGCCTGCTCCTGCCCAAACCGCCACCGGAAGAAGTCGAAACGGAGTTCATCGACCCGCGACTCGAGCTCGTCCACCAACTGCTCGAATACAAAAAATTCAAAGACGCCGCGCGAACTCTGGAAGACGCCGCCGGGGTCCGATCGGAAAAGCACGCCCGCCAGCCCGTACTGCCGCCGCGCGATCCCAACGAGCTTGAGATCGAGAACCTCGACATCTGGGATCTCTTCGAGGCGTTCAACAAGATTCTGAAACAAATCGGCAAAGCGGGTGCGACCTACAAGATCGACGTTGACGATACCCCCATTGCGCTCCACGCCGAGGACGTGCTCGATTCGCTCGAACGAGCGGGCGGTGGGCAGCCGTTCGAGGAGGTGTTTGCCGGTCGATCGCGCGGAGAGATGATCGGATTGTTTCTTGCGCTGTTGGAACTGATCCGCCAGCATCGAGTCCGGGCTACGCAGGAGCGCCCGTTCGCGCCTATCCTGCTCGTATTGCTCGATCGAAATCCGCTGGACAACGAACCTGAAGTTGACGCTGAAGATGTCGCGTCGGCGGAGGGCTGCGGGGAAGGTGAATCGGACACGGAGGACGCCGCGATCGAATTGGCTGCGGTTGACGATGACGTTTCGCTTGATGACGACCTGGGCGACGAGTTCTCCATACCGGATCTACCAGAGGTCGAGGCTGGGGTGATGGCGGACAAAGATCTTGATCGGGCAGAGGTGGTGTACGATCCGCACGCACGGAACGCCGCGCACACCGCCAACAGGCCGGTGCCCTCTGCCGAGCCGCACGCTTCAGCCTGCGCGAACGCACGGGCGCCAACGCCGCAAGCATTGTCGCCCGCAACCGATCGAGATAACCCGGGCAAGTCAATGGTCGTCGATGACGACATGGAGGATTCACCCGATGAAACCCAGTGAGCGACTCGCGGAACTGAAGATCACGCCTCCCGTACCCACCGCACCGATCGGTAGTTACGTGCCTGCCCTGCGAAGCGGGCATCACGTGCTTACAAGCGGTCAACTCCCCATGCAAGACGGCAAACTCGTGTGCGAAGGGAAAGTCCCTGACGACGTATCTGTCGAGCAGGCAGCCGAGGGGGCGCGCCTGGCGGTTATTGCCGGGCTGGCGGCGGCGGCGCAGCAAGCCGGTGGGGTGGATGCGATTCGCCGTGTCGTACGCGTGTGCGTGTTCGTCAACAGCAGCCCGGGGTTTACCGCGCAACCGAAAGTCGCTAACGGGGCGAGCGATGTGCTGGCCAGCATCTTCGGCCACGCAGGTCGGCATGTGCGCTCTGCGGTCGGGGTGGCCGAGCTTCCGCTTAATGCGGCTGTAGAAGTCGAGCTTGTTGTCGAGGTGGAATAGACGTGTCTACTACGACCGCGTTAGAAGATAAATACGATCGCCTGCGGGCTATCCTGTGCGAGCTGGAACGCGTGGCCGTGGCGTTCAGCGCCGGGGTGGATTCGACGCTGGTGCTCAAGGTGGCGCTCGATGTGCTAGGGCCAAAAAACGTCGTGGCCGTCACCGGTCGAAGCGACAGCCTGGCTCGAGCCGAGTTCGAAGACGCGCAACGATTGACCAGATCCCTCGGCGCCGAGCACGTAATCATCGACACGGACGAATTCGAGAATCAGAACTACACCAGCAACCCCACGAACCGCTGCTACGTCTGCAAGGCCACGCTCTATGACCACCTCGACCGCTTCATTACCGAGCGCGGTCTGTGCGCGATCGTCAACGGCATCAATGTCGATGATTTCGGCGACTTCCGCCCCGGTATCCAAGCCGCCCGCGAGCACAACGTGCGCTGCCCCGCCGCCGAAGCGGGTCTGACCAAGGCGGACGTGCGCGCGTTGTCCAAGCAATTGAACCTGCCCACCCACGACAAACCCGCGAGTCCGTGCCTTTCGAGTCGCGTGCCCTATGGTGAACCCGTTACACCCGAAAAGCTGCGCATGATCGAACAGGCAGAGGCGTTTTTGCACAGGTTGGGGATCCGGGAATGCCGCGTGCGTCATCACAAACAACTTGCACGCATCGAAGTACCGTCCGAGATGATCGAAACCATCACCGAACCCGCGCTGCGTCAACGGATCGACGCCTACTTTCGAAGCCTCGGCTATGCGTACGTCACGCTCGATCTTCGCGGATTTCGCAGTGGAAGCATGAATGAGGTCATCTCGCTGGGAACGGTGCAAGCGCACGTTGAGTGACCGGCGGTGCCACATCGCTAACGCGCGTACAAGGCGTTCCACATCGCGTCTGCGAACAACCGATGACCCAGTTCGTTGGGGTGCGCGTCCCTTGCGTTCACGACGAGGTCGTTTGGATCGTAACCGGAGATCGTCGGGAGCAGGTCGACAACGTCGATACCGCGCGACGCGAAATACGCGCTCAACAGGCGGTGCAGTGCGGGACCGTCGTATCGATCACCCCACACACGAAGGAACGGCAGCAGCGCGACGCGCAGGTCGACGTCGTGTTCCCGGCATATCCGAATGAACTCGTCCAATTGTGCTTGCTGTCTCGCCCAGATGTCGGGGTCTCGATAGGCGTCGGCGATCACGTTGCAATAGTTGCGCACCACGTCCAGCATGCCCGTGGCGATTCGGTTGTACAGGTAGTCAATCAGAAACGACGAATCGGTATTGATCACGAACTGCTTGGGCAGGGCACGTGGATCCTGCCCGTCAACCCACGGCAGCAGTGTCATGATATCGTTGGGAAGATAGCACAGGACGACCTCGTCTACATCGTATTCCTTGACAACCGTGCGTAGCGCGGCCAGCTCGCTGTCGGTATCCCAGTTGGGCCAGGCTACGTTCATAACTTCGACCGTACCCGGTGCCCGGGCATCGAACCGGGTTTGCAGAAGATTGGTGAACCGGTCTTGTGGATTCTTGATGCCCCACCCATAGGTCACCGAATCGCCGATGAACGCGATACGCCGCACGCCCGGCGGTTTGTCCACAGCCCATTCCACGTCGCGACAATTCAACGAATTGAGCCGGGCATAGGCTTTGTGCCAGCGCCGGGCGGTCAGGCTCGCCCCATACCCGTCGGTCTCCGTGCTGACGAAACGCAGATAGGTCTCGCCACCGAGCGCTACCACGCCGAGCATGCACAGCGCCACCAGCGCGTTGCCGCCGATCAAACGAAGCCGGGGATGCCGGTCGGGCTTGCATAGCTTGAAAAAACACCAGGTATGCACAAAGAGCGACGTCAAGCCGACGTACCACCACAGGTAATCGGAAACGTACCCGTAGTCACCGGTCTCAAACATGCGTACGTCCTGACACGTCGTGCCACCACAAGACACTTGAACGCGCGTGCGGCGAAGGGGCCCGCTTCACGACGATCAGTCGCTTTCGGTCGCTCCTGTAGACACGAAGACACGGGCGCGGCTACAGCATTTCCCGTATTTGTGTTCCGAGCCGCGGGCTTTAAGCCCGCGCGATCTTCCCGGTCTCGATGCCGGTTCGGGTATTCCAGAACCGGCACATGAAAATGATAAATGCTCTATATAATGATCAAATTCGCCGTTAGCTGCGATTGCGCATAGAAGCCAGACAACCAAGCGACCTGCACGCCTGCGCTACCGGACTGTTGCTTGATAAGCGTCGGCGGTATGCTCGACCCTTGGCTTACCCTGTTGGGGCCAAACAACCGTGACCCGGTCGAATCGGCAGGGAGGATCGCCCGAAACGTGTTTCATCAAATAATACCGCGCCGCCCCTTCGACCCGCCGCCATTTGCGCAGCGAAATCGTTTCAAGCGGATCCTGTCGTTTGTCGCTCGTACGGGTCTTTACCTCGACGAACACAAGTTGGTCACCGTCCGCGGTGATCAGATCGATCTCACCGGCTACGCAGCGATAATTGCGCACCAGTACGCGGTGACCGGCGCGGCGCAGCGCCCGGGCAGCAAGCCGCTCGCCTTCGGCACCAAAGGCGAGGTGGTCTTTACGCCGTCGCCTCAGCCAGCGCGGCCTGAATCTTCGCAGGCTGCTTTTGATGATGGACGCGAAGCTCACGGACCTTCCGGGCCTTGCCGACACGATCACGCAGGTAGTACAACTTGGCACGACGTACCTTGCCGCGACGGCGAACCGTTACATCCAACACGTTCGGCGAATGGAGTAGAAAAGTCCGCTCGACGCCCTCGTTGGCCACGATGCGCCGCACGCTGAACTTCTCGTTCACGCCGCCGCCGCGCCGCCCGATGACCGTACCGTTGAAGACCTGGACCCGCTCTTTCTCACCTTCCACAATGCGACAACGCACGTCGACCGTATCACCAATGTGGAACACGGGCGGGTTCGCTTTAAGCGACGACTTCTCGACGGATTCAATAAGAGGATTTCTCATAACACGACTCCCACGCGGCACACCCTGCCCGACATGCGAACCGGTAGGCGACCAACGATCAAACTACGCATTGCGGATTCGTTCCATACCGTACAGCGTTCTCTCTTCATGTGTATCGTGTTCTCGCGCCGTTCGACCAGCCAACAGGGCGATTCGACAGGCACACAAAAAAAGAGCCTGCTCTAAACAAAAGTGCGCCGGCACGAAAGCAGGTCGGGCCGACGCGTTCTGGTTCGTTCCATGGACTGCTGCGCTCGCCACGCCGCGATGTCCGCATGATTACCGGAAAGCAACACATCCGGTACAGCCATGCCGCGAAACTCACGTGGCCTGGTGTATTGCGGATGCTCCAGCCGGCCGGTCGAAAACGACTCGTCCACCGCCGACTCTGAACTTCCCAGCACACCGGGCAGCAACCGCACCACCGCATCGATCAGCGTGATCGCCGCGGGCTCACCGCCCGACAACACATAGTCGCCGACGGACACCTCGCGCACGTCCAGGCCGCTGCGCACGCGATCATCAAAGCCTTCATAGTGACCGCAAAGGAGCATCAGCCAGGACGCGCGTGCCAGCTCCGCAACGAGGGGCTGTGTCAAACGCTCACCCTGCGGGGTCAACAAAACGCGAACCGGCGCGCCATCCTGCCGCGCCTCGACGTGTTCGACCGCCTCAAACAACGGACCGCACATCAACACCATGCCCGGTCCGCCGCCGAAGGGTCTATCGTCTACGGAACAGTGGGCATCCCGGGCGAAGTCGCGAAAGTTCGTGCAGTGGATCGACGCCAGCCCCGCACGCTGCGCCCGCCCGACGATACTCTTCGTCGCAAATGGCGCAATCACCTCCGGGAACAATGTCAGTACGTCGATACGCACGGTTGCCCATTCCTAAGCCTTTGCCGCGGCGGGTTTTCGCTCTTCCAGTAGACCCGCCTTTTCAAGTAAACGACGAACGGTATCACTCGGCTGCGCACCGACGCCCAACCAGTACTCGATGCGTTCGCGCTTGAGCGTAACCCGGCGCTCGTCCGAGGCGTTCATCGGGTCATACGACCCGAGCTCTTCTATCACTTTCGTATCCCGGGCCCGACGCCCGTCGACGGCCGTCAAACGGTACGTCGGGCGATGAGCGCGTCCCAGTCGTTTCAAGCGTAAGCGAACAGCCACTGCCAACTCCCGATTCAGTTTCCAATCACAAAAACCCGCGCTGGACGAGCCCGCCCAACCACGGCGCGAGACAGGCCAGTATACTGTACCCAG
>CAZWWW010000025.1:0-13788 GCA_964637715.1 uncultured Phycisphaeraceae bacterium
GGCCTTGGGGGCGGCCAGGAGGGTGATGTAGGCGCTGGGGCAGGCTTTCTCGGTTTCATCGATGAGCTGTTTCCCAATGCCCCGGCGCTGATAGGAGAGCCGGACGGCGAGGTCCGACAAGTAGGTTACGTAAGCGAAATCGGTGAGGCAACGGGAGATGCCGACGAGCAGGTCGCCGTCCCAGGCGGTGATGACGAGATTCGCGTTGGCAAGCATAGCGGCCATGCGGCCGCGGTCGTCGACGGGGCGGCGCTCGAGGAACGGCTCGATAACCCGCTGGGCTTTCGGGCCCAGGTAAATCTCACGCTCGAAACCCCGCCATTCGTTCTTATGCTGCTCGGGGCGATAAAGCCATACCTTGCTGGACGTGTCGATATCCACCGGGCGCATGATGACAAGCTCTCCGGGCCGGGCGGCGGTAAGTAGCTGCAAGTCTATCAGCGCGGCGACTTGGGCCGACACGAAGGGCCGTACGGCGTCAATCATGTGTTCGGGAACCGGACGGACGGGGCGGCTTTCCTTGGCGGCTGAACGTCCGCGACGCAGGCCGTCAACGGTTGTGAGTGCGTGGTGTGTCATGGGGGCGATGATGGATTCGGACACACCCCATCGAAACAATCTCCGCGCTCGCGATATCTGCCTGTTGACGTGGCGACGCGATAATCCGGCGTCGATTAGGGATTGCCTTACGGTTTTGAGGTGGCGCGGCGTAAACTCGTTCGCCGACATATCGCCATAGAAATCCGCGAGGCGACCGATAATCATCTTGAAGTGCTGTAATTCGTTCGAGTACGTTCCGTCCGGCTTGCGGTAGTAGGTTTCGGCGTATTTCCAGAACGCTGCACACAATTCGACGACGGTAACATTGTCCGCGTTCGTCGACACGGGCGACGCTGCCCATTCGGCCACCACCCGGCGGTAGCGGCGCTCAACGTCCGGGGCGTCGGCTTTACCCAGGTAGGTTCGATGGCCGTCAAGAATGACGTACGCTTGCCCCGTAGCGGTGTGAATCTTGAGCGCAGGGGCCGAAAACGCGGTTTTTCGACGTCGTGCCATGGTTTTTCCTCCCGAAAAGCCCGGGAGCATGCCCCGTTCGGTGTCATGCGCTCGACACTTTGCGGGTAGTACTACCCGGTTCGCATCGGGTTTCAGCCGCGCCACCGCATCGGTGGAATAACGTAAACTACGCTACCAGCAGGACTTACGTTCACGTCCCCGGCAGGATTCGAACCTGCAACCTTCGGCTTCGGAGGCCGACGCGCTATCCAGTTGTGCCACGAGGACCCGGTGATCCACCCGCCGCGATTGGAGCCCGGCGGACCCGGAGCAAGCTCTATTTGTTGTGCAGCGATCGAATCAGTTTTCGCCCGGTGGATCGGCTCAACGGAGCGGCGCACGATAACGGAGAATTCGATAACCGTCAAACATCACCCGCGTCCCGCGCGGGGCGCGCGGGGGGCAACACGTGAGGCGATGCGTCTGACGCTCGTCGATCTTGACCGGGGGCTCCCGCCGCACACCCTGGCGCCCGTTCCTGGCACCGGGCTTTTGACGCCGCTTCGGCGTGTTGGGCTGGGTATAGATCGGCACTACGCCCGACGGTGTCGAAGGGGAAGGCTTGGCAGGGCCGCCCTTGCCTTCGAGCTTGGCCAGCTCGGTATCCTGCTCGGCAATGCGCGTTTCCAATGATTTCTTGGCGCTTTTGTTGGCGAATTGAGGGCGTCGAATTGCTATGCATTTAACGTACTTTGCTCTAACGTGTGGTTCGCGCCGTGGTTTACATCTGGTTTACGTCATGGGCACGCCGGGACGCTGAACGGATAGCCGCCACCTTGAAACGCGTTGACGTCGGCGTTGATGTCCGCAAAGTTTGTATCCTGATTGGGCACGTTCGGCGCGCCCGGCGAACCGGGACCCACAAGATCGGGCCGCGGCGTATCCGGGGCGCTCGCACTCGACTGAAACTTCGCAACAACCGCGTTGATATCCGAAAAGTTCGGTTGTGACGTGCCGCCAAACGGCGATACCACGTCGCCCCATTGACCGGTTGCTACCAAAAGCGGATCGGAACAGTTCGCGCCCGCCGTGTCGCACATGCGCACTTCATAGCTCGCCCCGGGAACGATCGGTTCACCGAACAAATGAAGGTTTCCCGTGGGCCAGACCTCCGCGTTCGACGGCGCGGCTTCGCACAGAACCCGCGCACCAGTGAGCGCCGGGTTCGGTGCGTTGTTGACGCTCTGCGACGCGCCTGCCCACCAGATTTCGCCGACGCGCGCCGGATCAAGCGGCATGGACACGATCGTCACCTGAATCGATTGAGGAACACTCCCCTGCTGTGTGGCACCGGCATCTTGCCGGTGTGTGGCAAGACCAGTGGACCTTGCGGCGACGACAACCGGCGGCGTGATTGTGATGTAACGGCTCTTCAACCCGCACACACCACCCAAACAATCCGCGTCTGTCGAACACGACCCACCGTCGTTCGATCCGCCGACGCAAACATCGTCACCGACGGTAGGCGGATGATTGATCAGCGCGCACACGCTCGGCTCACCCGTGCAGACAAAGCCCGGCTCGATCGTGCATGCGGACGAGCAGCCGTCGCCATCTGCGAGGTTAACGTCGTCGCACTGCTCAGCGCCTTCCACCACGCCGTTGCCGCAAACATTCGGAGGAGCGATGAAGAAGACGTACGCCGCGCCGGATTCCCCGGCGCTGTTGTCGGCCTCGTTTCCGTTTACACCCGTGGCGTTGCTGTCCTCGCCAAGCGCCCCGACCACCACCGTGTCGCCCGAGACCGCCACCGAGATGCCGAACTGGTCAAATGCACCAGCGTTGGACGCCTTGAGGAAGGCCTGCTGCCCCCAGACGCCGCCACCGTCGCGAACGAAGACATACGCCGCACCGGCATTTGCGGAGAAGTTGTCGGCCTGGTCGCTGTCGACGCCCGTGGCGCTGCTGTCCTCGCCCTGCGCCCCGACCGCCACCGTGCCACCCGAGACCGCCACCGAGATGCCGAACTGGTCACCTCCACTGGTGTTGGACGCCTTGAGGCAGGCCTGCTGGCTCCAGACCCCGCCCGCGTCGCGCACGAAGACGTACGCCGCGCCGGATTCCCCGGCGCTGTTGTCGGCCTGGTTTCCGTTGACCCCCGCGGCGTTGCTGTCCTCGAACCACGCTCCGACCGCCACCGTGTCGCCGGACACCGCCACCGAGAGGCCAAACTCGTCATCTACATCGGTGTTGGAGGCCTTGAGGTAGGCCTGCTGGCTCCAGACGCCGACTGCGTCGCGGAAGAAGACGTACGCCGCGCCGGAATCGACGGCGCTGTTGTCGGCTTGGTTCCCGTTGACCCCCGTGGCGTTGCTGTCCTCGCCCCACGCTCCGACCACCACCGTGTCGCCCGAGACGGCCACCGACCAGCCAAACAGGTCAACAGCATCGGTGTTGGACGCCTTGAGGTAGGCCTGCTGGCTCCAGACGCCGCCCGCATCGCGGAAGAAGACGTACGCCGCGCCGGCAGCAAAGGCACTGTTGTCGGCCTGGTTCCCGTTGACACCCGTGGCGTTGCTGGCCTCCTGATACGCCCCGACCACCACCGTGTCGCCGGACACGGCCACCGAGGAGCCAAACGCTTGATCTGCATCGGTGTTGGAGGCCTTGAGGTAGGCCTGCTGGCTCCAGACGCCGTCCGCATCGCGCACGAAGACGTACGCCGCGCCGGCAAAAGGGGCGCTGTCGTCGACCTGGTTCCCATTGACGCCCGTAGCGTTGCTGGCCTCGCTCGACGCCCCGACCACCACCGTGTCGCCCGAGACGGCCACCGGGAAGCCGAAGACGTCGCCGATATCGGTGTTGGACGCCTTGAGGTAGGCCTGCTGGCTCCAGACGCCGACACCGTCGCGGACGAAGACGTACGCCGCGCCGGAATCCCCGGCGCTGTTGTCGGCTTGGCTCCCGTTGACCCCCGTGGTGTTGCTGTCCTCCAAAGGCGCCCCGACCACCACCGTATCGCCCGAGATTGCCACCGAGTGACCGAAAAAGTCGACGCCATCGGTGTTGGACGCCTTGAGGTAGGCCTGCTGGGCGATGGGGTCGATGGTCACCGGGTAGCGCGCGCCTCGTACGTCCACGGTCAGGCGCAGCCCGGCAGCGTCCGCACCGATCCGCGCGGCGAGCACCCGGCGATCCGCGTCCCAAACTTTCAGGCCGGTGTAGTTAACAACTGCGCTACCTTGTTCATTCACGAAGCTCACGCCCCGTCCATCAGCCTGTCCCTGGGCATGCAATCCGCCGCGCACCGCCAGTCGCAATTCCAGCCACTGACCCTCCCCCAATTTGGGGTCACCCGTCCCCAGTCGGGCGTCGCCTGCGCTCGGCGGACGACTGACCAGTGTGAAGCCGTGCTCCAATCCACTGCGATCGTTGACGAACCACTCCAGCAACCCTGGGTCCCAGTCGTAGGTCACGCGATCGTTGTGCGCGGTCATTTTCGCTTGGCCGCTAACGGTACGCTCGTGACCGGGGAAGCCGTAGCTTTGCAATGCCAGTCCCCAGCGCCAACCCGCTGCGTCCGGTTCGACGCCCGCAATTGCGGGTTGGACGACGAAGCCGCACCCGTCGAAATGAGTCAGCCATTGTTGGCCGGGGTTGCGGGCGCGGAACTCGCCATCAACAGCCACCACCGCGTGGCGATTCCGCTCGTATACCTGACGGATGCTGTCCCAGTCCGAACCCGTCAATCCGTCGGGGACGGCGACCGCGCTCTTTCCGGCCTCGACCGGCCTGTCACCGACCCCGCTCGCGCCCGGTAGAACGAACAGGCAACCAATCAGCAGGATGGGTGCAACGAGTCGTCGAGAGATAATGGCGTTCATGACCGTGAACCCTTCTGCGCATGCTCGCGCGTTACAACTTGGAGACAGGTGGGGTGAATTGCAACCGCCAGGGCTGACAGCGCCCACAAAAGGATCGGACCAGCTACCGGTAGACATTGAACGACCATCACATGATTCCGCTTCTTTTCAACGCCTGTGGCCGGATGAGGTTTTTGCAATGGACAAAACTTCTACGCAGAGTTTTCCCTGCGCGGCGGCGGCTTGTAGCGGCGATCCGTCTCAATCGTATCCCGCAAGAACATGGCCTCAATGCTTGTACCAAAGAGCCCCGCGATTCGAAACGCCAAGCGGAGGCTCGGGTCGTATTTATTGTTCTCGATGGAGCTTATCGTTTGACGTGAAACCTCAAGCCATCGCGCCAATTCCGCTTGAGACCAACCTTGCTTACGCCTGTACGCACGCAATTGACTTTGCATAGTGAATCACAGTTCCATATCATTTGCATCCGGATCTTTTCCCCGTTTGCAAAAACGAGCCGTTACCCAACGTAAAGCATACGGCTACGGTTCTGACACCGCCGGAGGGGCGACCAATCTCAGATCCTTCGTTGCGGAAAGAAGTGTGACGTCCGTATCAATCGTCGCAAATGAATTCGCGCCTGTAAAGAACGTTGCTCCGGACGCGTAAAAATCGAGCAATAACTCGTCCGGTGCAAAGTCGTATTCCTGCCCATCCAAATCAAGTTGGCCAAACGGTGCTAGCAACGGGCTTCCCGATGTCCCTACCACCGAGCGGAAGTTCCAGGTGTTGTATTCCCACGCGGCGCCCTCGGCGTAGTTAACGATCACAGCGTCCCCCTTCAGGTGGTTCCAGCTAATCTCCTGAGCCGTCACCGGGTCCACCGCCCACGCGAGGATGTAACCACGCAGCACATGTCCGCCCGCATTGGTCGGGTCGGCGTCGTCCCGTGTACGCCCATCTTCACTTAGCTCCGTGAACGGCGAGAGAAACCGTGGGTCACCCGTTAACGCCGACCAATAAATCGACTGATTGCCAGTGAGCGTGATCGCATTGTCAAGCCACACGCAACAGTCGCCGTTAACGAAAAACATCTGCACGCGAACTCGATTGGGATAGTCATTCGCTAAGTCCAAAAAGGTATCCTGTATTACCTCGCCCGCACCATTCCATTTGATTTCCACCCTCGGAAAGACAATGAGGCTGCCCTTCGAACTGATTGTTGCGTGTGGGCCGTCATTCCCGTTGGTGGCCGTCGACAGCGTGTCGTCGCCCGATGGCGTGCTTTCAATTCCAGCATAACGACTTCCTGTATGGCGCGATCTTCGCGACAAAGCCGGGTCACCTGTGTCGTTACCCATCGAAAGTGCCGCCGGCGGAATACCGCCGCTCTGGATATCCCAGTTAATCTGCGCTGCCTGGGCCCCAATACCAACGAGCGACATACCGGACCGATCAATCTCTCCTTGGTAATTCCCGTTTGCATCGAAGCTACCATTGAAGAATACGAGCTTTTCCGCCACACCAAGCAGCGGGACGGCTACACTTTCATCGCCGCAAACGACGGGGCTGGCGACGGCGTCAATTCGGGCTTTCCCTTTATCCGTTCGTAGGAAAGGCCTCCCAAAAAAGTTGGAAGCTCCGCCCGGCGTAAAGCCGCAACTGCCCGGCGGATCCTCTTCCGAAAACCTGCTGAGCAGTCGGGCATCCCACGAACCAACACAGCGCTCCGCCCCAGAGAACTTGCTCTCGAATTCATTCCAAACACGATAAACTGCTTTGGTCTTTGGAAGGCAGTCACAAACGCAGGTTGGTCTACATCCGCACACCGTGGCCGAGCAGCTTGAGCTCGGCTCGAACATCGACGGGCACACGGATGGGTCCGGCCGAGGTGTGCCGGACACCGATAGCGTGTTCGTATGGCAATCGCCATCCGAATAATCGGAGAACTCGTTTTCGTCAACGAATTCGAGGGTACACTCAACAGACGTACGGTCTCCGGGGGGCAAAGGCCCGGCCACCACAAAACACCCATCAGAATCGGGAACCGTCGAACAAGTAACAAGAAACGGTTGGCTGCGATCCACCAAGGCAGGGTCACACAGTTTCACATCAACAAGCGGGACCTCCCCGGTATTCGTTGCCGCCAGCTCATAAATCACGCGTGTCGGAAAGTCGCAGCTCCCATCGTCGTCAAGGCGCAGGCTGGACGTTGGTGTGGTATCACATGATCCAAATGGCTCGTGATCCTTACAAGCTCTTTTCTGGCAGGATATCTTGGGTACAAGGACGTCGAGTTTAGCAGACGCTGATTGTTCACAACCTGCATTTGGTGCGCTACCGCCGCCACACACAGGGGTGTCTGGTGTGATCGTCGTTGTGTTTTCGCAGTCTATTGGCGTGCCCAGCGGCGGCATAAAACCATCGGGCACTTGCATCTTAAGCGTGCAGCGTAGTGTTTGACCGGGTAGGAGTGAGACGATCTTAGTGCCGCTGAAGTCTGAAAACAGCGGGCAGCCGCCCGTCGATGTGTCATTGCCGCAGATGGCGGGCGTAACATTTGCGCCATCAATATCGCAGGCGACCGTGTTCGTTACATACCATGACGAGGTGCAACCCTCGCTCAGTTCATCCTTTATCTTGATCTTTTCCAATGGCAGGTCGCCAGTGTTCTTGACCTCAATCTTGTAGGCAAACATTGATCCGGGAAGAGTATCCTTCGAGTGCGCCGATTGCGCCGCGTCATTAAATGGGTGCAGGAAAGGAGGACTAGGATTGGGCTCGGGCAATCGCGGTTCATCGCAGGAAACCTCTTTTGTAACGTTAATCTCGCACTTGCGAATGACGATGGTCTCACTGTCTGATCCCGGACAAGTATAGCTGAAATCGTCGCACCGTTTGATGCAACTCTGCCCAGCCGGGCACGGTCTTGCCGCGTCACATTCCGCACCACTATCGCTACATGCTCCGATGCAATCGGACGTACCGCCCACCGTTATTGAGTTAGTCGGATCGATCGTCGAATCTGCATTTGATTTGACTTCCGCGCGCCAGGTAAACATTAGCGCTCCGCCGTCGCGACGCGGGGTATTCGGGTTGTCCGGCGCGAGCGGGGTCGCCAGTTCACAACAGACGAGGTCTCCATCCCAGTTGAACTCAGATTCCAGAGAGGGGCATTCGGGGCCCGAAATGCGGCGGACTGTTGTGTTGCAAGTTTGCCCACTACATTGGTTTGGACCCAGCACGAAGTTGGCGCGTTCATCCGGCGGCATCAGGTCATCAAACTGTAATGCGCAGATCGGAACGGCATCAGAAGCGTTGCGCACAATGACGCGGTACTCAACGCAGTCTCCCGGCAACGCGACCAGGGGAATACCCGACGCCAACGCATCACACGTCTCCCCCGTTGGACAGTCAAGCTCATCGTCGCAGCATTCGCGCGAACCACTACACACACGCTCGCTCATCCAGCCTTCGTTTGCTTCCGAAGGCGGCCTCGGTTCACAGTTGTTAAGGCATCTGACCTGTTTGCAGACCTTCAACTCACAGGGAATGAAACAGATCTCGGCGGAGTCTGACGCCCCGATCGTTCCGGTGCCGCAAATATCCGGTGCATCAGGCCTCATCGTTACCGGCGTTGCCGTTACTGAGGCACAGTTCTTGTAGCATTTCTCGGGATTATCGGCGCTCTGGCAGTCCGCGTGACCGACTGGATCATTGTCGTCATCCTGCATCAAGAACGCATTCAACGCGTCCTCACTGTCGAAGCTGATCTTACACGTATACGTCCTCGGCTGGCTCGGGTCGGCGGGAATAGGCGTGGCGTCGACAATCTGTCCGAAGGGCCCGGTGAGACACAGATCACACTCCCCAAACACCGCCGAAACGCCCGCAGAATCCGCTATATCATTGCAAAGGAAATCATCGGTCAGTGTGACCATCTCCGGGGTTTCACCGTTGTTCGTTACCGTGTAAGCATACTCAAGCGTCAACGGGAACACCGAGCTGCTCGGCACGTTGAATTTGTCGACAAGCGGACCACCGACAGGCCCCACCTTCTTATCCAGCACGATTTCACGACACAACACATTCGCCGTGACGACATTATCGTCAAAACCCTGCGCGGTTTCCCGGGGGGTATCAATGTCGCCGGGCCGATCAAACTGCGCGAGCGGTCCGGGTGGCGGCGGATTCTCAATGTTGTTAGGCAAATCCGGGTCGCCGATGGCCTTGATTCCGTTGCGGACGTCAACGTCCTGCCGGGTGCAACTGCAAAAATCGCCATTCTCCGGTTCCTGGAGAATCGCCTTGAACATGATGGTGACCTTATCGCCTGAAGTCGGGTTCTGCGGATCGCTGCACACGTCGACACCGTTAAGCACGCCCATCGGGCTCGGGTCGCCGTTCTTGATATCACAAAGAAACTTGTCGTTAAAGGGAAAGAAGAATCCGGGCGAAAAATTGTTGCAGTTGAACGGATCGGGCGGCTGGTCGCACGCGTCACGGTGCCCGGGCTCAAACTTAGAGTTTTCAATCGTAATCGGGCGATCCACGATGCCCCGGGAAGGACTGTTGAGCGTAACCTGGAGTGACGTCGGCCCCGGCGCCGGCGAGCCCGTCTCACAACCAACCGGTACGGCCTCGAGCCCGTTAACACACAGCGAGGCCAGTGTGTCCTCAAGCGTCACGAACAGCGGCACATTCCCCGTATTCTCCACCTCAATCTTGAATTCAACCACCGTCCCCGGCAACACGTCCACCGTATCGCCCCAAGGATCGTTGCTCCCGCAGCGAACCTTCTTGGTAACCTCCATCTCCGGAATGGGAACACTCCAAACTGCTGCTGCCTTGTCCTCACCGGCGGAATCGCCAAGCGAATTGCTGAATGTGCGTACGCTCCCTTCGGCGAGCCGGAAGCGATTCACCCCCAAATAGGAATCGCCTGGGAAGCGCTCTTGCATAAGCGAATCAATCTCGTAAACGATGTATTCCACGTCCTTCGGGTCTCCTGATAGGTCAGATGGTAACACCCCATTCCGGGGAAAGGTGTCTACCCGTCCGTTAAGTCCATCAGTGATTGGGATTCCATTCTCGCAAAACTGGGTCGGCGTGGTTGTGAGTTCAATCGCTGCTCCGTTTCCAGGCGCTGTAAGGTCGACCTCAGCCAGGCACTGTGTCGGCAAGCCACAGCCGAATACGGCCATACGGTATTTCTCTTCATCGGAATCCAAAAGCGGGACCGAATCGCCGCCGCATCCGCTCCCCGGCGTACATTCAACAATCCCGTTCCAACGGCAGACGTTCTCCGTAGACCCGTCTGCGTCGACATCGAACGGCCCCCCGCACATGTCCGGAACGCCATCGCCACTGTCCCGCGGATAATCCGCAACCCCTTCATTGCAGATCGCCCCGTCAGGAGGAACATCCAAGTCTTCAAAGTCGATGCGCCACCAGGATACGCCCCGACATGCCTCCCCACAGCTATCGTCGCCTATCAGGTTGATGGGTGGATACGGAAACCCGTTAAAAATATCCTGTCCTACATAAAAAACGCTATCGTCCGGTCCGCATGAATCACCAGGAATCGTTTGGCAATCCTCATTCCCTGAGCAAGGCAGATGGCTTTTCGCGCACGCGGCAGGTGGACACGTCGAGGCTATACATTGGTCCGAATCAGGGAAATACACGACAGTGAGCTTCCCGGTGTTGAACCCACTCAGCGCCTGCTTCGCAAACAATGAGCCGGTCAAGCAGTCTAGATCGTCCCGACACGTAAAACCCGGAAGATCGGGACAGCGTAGGCCCGCATCCCGGAATCCATCACCGCCGGCATCAAAGCTCCCATCGTTGATCCTGTCCACGCTTAAGATGGCCGCACCCCGCCGCGTCGACAGTAGGTCCGGGCCTTTTTGGCCGTCCAAGTCAAGCGCCCCGGTGACCTCTGGATCCAGGATGCCGTCGGCGCAGAGTGGTGAGGAGGGTGTACAGACGGCCGAATCGGGGGGGCTGGGAAACGCGCGAATGTGGCAGGGAGAGGGATCCGAACCACCGCACGTTTGGGAAACTACGGTAGACGGCGAAACGGCTGCGAAACCAAAGGCAACCAAACCGGCAAGACCAAACCTCGAGGGGGACATGTGATACGCTCCTTTTTACTGCCAGCCAATCCCACCCGGTCGCGACATGCAAGAGAGGCAAAATAGGTATGCAACAAGATGTGCGATTCTCGAAACTTTGTCAAGGTTTTTTTGTTTGGGTTGGCGACCGTCTCCTGTTTGTGGTTTTTATCGGACGGTTTTGTGAAAATAGTTCGCCTCAGGCGGTATGAACTTGAGTCTTTATAATAAAAAACGCCGGAGGAATCTGCGGGTTGCTACGCCGCTGATATCCACTCCGAATTTGGTCATAAACGACGCGGTCCGGGACTGGCGCGCGACGTTGGGGGCAGCCCTGCGATCCGACCGAGGGGGGCAGACGGTTCGCCGGGACGGTCCTTGGGACCGGCTCGACCACCTGGGTTGGTCGCCGCCTCTACTTTTGTGGAACGGGCGCGTTTGCACCTCCCGGTGCGGATCTCGATTGCCGTGCGGGCAAAACCTGATTGGCTTTGCCTTAGCGGGGCGGCGCATACGCCCGAAGTCCCCCGCGCCAACCGACGAACATGGTAGCGGGCGTTGACTCGGTAGCGCTTCCCGGTGAATGAGCAAAGACCGGGAGTTCCAGTGGCGTGCCGTCATAAACCCGCTCCATCTCGTATACCTCGCTGGGATTCGTGATGTCGTACTTGCCTAACCAATCGCCACTACCGAAACGTACGTACACTCGGTCGGCATGGAGAGATGACAACCCACCAGCCTCATTATTAACTTCGGTAAATGAGACAGCAACCGTCCCGTTCGCCGTTCTTGAAGCGGTGCCAAAGATCCAGCCAATATAGGAGGCGATTAAAAAATCATGACCGTCGATGGCGGAGGCCACCGTTAACGGCGCTGGTGCTTTCGTGACCAAATAGTTTAAATCGGGATCATTAACATCGAATACGACCACGTTGTCGCGACCGGACTCGTGTCCTATGAGAAAGTCGCCGTTTAGGTTCAAGAATCCTCCAACCGGTACTGTCAGTTGTAGCACGCGGTAAGGTCTTGTTAAGTCATTCAAGTCAAAAACGTATAGCATCCCAGATTCGCGGGCAACTTCGATAGCAACAAAGAGGCGATGACCGAAGATCTCAATGTCACGAATAGGACGTCCTGCGAAGTCGGCTTCCAAACTAAAGGTGTGGATCAAGGTTTTTGAACCGTGAGTGACGTCAAACAGATATACCTTAGTCCGCGTTGCAAAACCAAGGATATTTTGGTCATAAGCGATCCCGCTAAATTGACGGATATCGTCCGCCTCAATCGGAAAGAGATCAAAAGGGCCGAGGTCTTGAGGGTTTGACAGGTCGATCTGGCCCAATAGCAGATCGTTGACCACTGTCGAGGAGCCTTTACCGGCCGCCCACATGGTGTCGCCCGCGATAACATAGTCCAAGGGAGCAAACGCAACACCGAGATTAAATTCACGGGGACTTTCGCCTACCATTTCCATCGGATAGTCCACGTAGACGGTTCGCGTTGTGGTGTGGCTGGCGCCGAGGTCATCCCAGACCGTCAGTTTGACCTCGTAACTGCCGCCTTCGTGGAAGGCGTGGATGGGATCGCAAACCGTGCTCGATCCGCCGTCCATGTATTGAAACCAGAAGTAGGACGCGCCCGGGATCCCGCAGCCGTCGAACTTGATGCGCAGGCCTAGCTCGATCGGATTGTCCGGCAAGGATGAGATATCATTCCACGAAAGATCCCCGGTGACCGGGTCGCGTACCTGCTTTTTGATAACGAAGTTGTCCTGCACGACGGTGACCAACAGCTTTCCCGTGTCACTCTGGCCGCAGCGATCAGTGACAGTCAGTGACACTTCGACGGTGAACGCATCGGTAACGCCGTCGGGCGTATGAAAGACGTGTTCGGCGCTGACGCTGCGGACCTGCGTGTCGTCATCAGCGAAGTGCCACAGGTACGTGGCCAGCGACCGCCCGGAGTCAGGATCGTATGACGCGCTCCCGTCAAACGTAACGGATTGACCAACCGTGATGGTTTGCGGATCGGCGGGCTGGAGAATGGTCGGGATGGCCACGGGGGCGGCCCCGCATCCGCGCGCGCTACGTCCGTTGCCGTTGTTCCCTTCGATCGCCGACGAGGGAGGCGCGGTGGCATAGCGTGGATTGGCGTCTGCGCGCACACCGGTGACGCATAGCATGGTTAGTCCCGTAGCGAGAACAACAATTCGGGTGGCGCGTGTGCAGAACGGCACGCGCGCGCTTCGGGCGCGATGAATCGGAGACATAGTGCTTCTTCCCCCTACTGCGTCACGGGTAAGGGCAACGGAGCTGACTCCGAGGTCGGTCTATATAAGAGCCTGGACCGTGACTTGCCACAACAGATTTCCCCTGCTAGCGCGATCATCCTGATCATCGCTTTGTACCTAAGTTTACTATTCGTACCACGGCATGGCCGAGTTTCGAGCCACGATTCGATCGGCCCGATAATCAGACAGTTTCTTACCTTGTCGCTCAAGAAGTGCAACCGGGTTAGTAAGAAAAAATGCGATAGATGGACGTTGATGAATTGACAATTCAACGGCTGTCGAACGTATCCTGCCGAAAATCGAAAGGTTAACGCGACATTGGATAGCCGCCCTTGGGCTAAATCGGACAAACGGTTCGGCCACGTCGTTTCTGACAGCGCCGCGCCCAACCCGAACGGCTCGCTTCTACGTTCACCCGTCACCTCGGGCTGCTAATGGGCACAGCGGCATGATCGCCTACAAGCCACGTTCCTGGTCTTCGGAGGTGTCAAGACCGAGCCGTGGCAACCCCCCCTCCCCCCCC